>JBOHUW010000054.1:0-7735 GCA_050734895.1 Candidatus Dormibacteraceae bacterium
CGGTAAGCCAAGAGGGATCGTATTGCGTTAGGCACCGTACAACTCTAGCGCTTCGCTCGCACTACAGATCGTTTACGATTCGTTTTGCGCCGGGATGATCGATCGGAAGGTGTTGCGTGCCCAGACCGCCGCCTTGACCGATCGCATGCCAGCAATGTGTCGGAGGCGGTCCACCTCGGCTTGCTGCTTCTTCACCTGGCGGAGACGGAATTCGACCTCGATCTCGTGCTTCTCCATCTCATTGATGCGGTCGCCCCACTTCTCGAGACGAGCCTGCCGATCTATTACTTCTCGGCGCGATGGGAGGCGATCGCCGAGATCGTAACCTGCATTCTCGGTCTGGTTCAGGAGGCCAGGGAGATCCTGATCGAAGACATCGCCCCACCGTTCCATGAATAAATCATAGTTACGCATGTCACTAGGGCCGATCCTATCCTCGGTCATGCTTTCCCAGTGGTAGGCGACGGAGGTGGGAGCGTATACGACTCGACCTCCATCGCGCTTGACCTTGAGACAGAGGTCGACATCCTCAAAAGAGTTAACGTACGAGGTATCGAACCCGCCTAGCCGTTCGAACTCGCTACGCCGGATGGCCAGGGAGGCACCGGTCACCACTTGATAATCACGCTCCTCCTGAGCTGGCGGGAAATCGCCCGGCAGGCCGACGTATATATGGTGAGGTCCAATCTCGTTGAACGCGATACCGGCGTGCTGCAGACGTCCCTGCGGGTAGAGCAAGCGCGAACCCGTGATCATCACCGTTGGATCAGTAAATGGACCAAGCAGGTTGGGAAGCCATCCGCCGAGGACAAAGGTGTCGTTGTTCAAGAAGACCAGGACGTCTCCCGATGCCTTGCTAGCACCGAGGTTGCAGCCTCGGGCGAAGCCGAGGTTCTCGTCCGAGCGAATCGCGATGCGGGGTCCATTGTCGGCCCAGGTCGAGAGCAGCTCGGGAACCGAATCGCTCGACCCATTATCAACCACGATGATCTCTGCCTCTCCGATGTCAGCAAGAGCGAGGCTGGCCAGGGTCACTTGGGTCAGGAACCGCTGATTGAAGACCGGAATGACGATGCTGGCAGTGGGCACAACTTGCACGTTCGATACTCTAATCCAACGACTTACTTGGGTGTTGTCCGCCGGTACGGAAAGGCGAGTATCAGGATGAGGACCAACAGCGCGACGATACTAACTACGGCACCGGTCAGGAGCCCCGGAGCATGATAGGTCAACTCGATCTTATGGTGACCGGGGGGCACTATCATCCCTTGGAAGGCGACGTCGGTAGGATGCAGCGAGGCGCTATGACCATCGATCGTAGCTTGCCAACCCGTGTCCCAGGATTGCAATACGACCAGGGATTGTGCGGTAGGCGCGGCGGTTGTAATCTGTACGTCCTCAGGATCAGGACGAGCTACCGAGACGGTGCCCGCCCTGGTTCCAGGTGGCGCAACATGAGTTACGACATCCTCTAGGACCGGCTTTCCATCCGGCTCACCCCGAAGCTGACGGAGGGCCGAATCCTGACCGTTCGCCCCCTGCCAAGTCGGCGATAGTGACACGAATGAACGCGAGTCGGGGACTTTCGATATGGTGATTCCGGACTCGGTGCGAACCGGCCGCGTCTGGGACAGCGATACTCCCGCCTGCGAGATCACGTAGCGCACGCCGGCCCCGCGTAGCCAGGAGACGCCCGGCCGACTGAGCTGCACGGATAGAGTTGCGTCGCTGTAGCCCGGATCGGCCGCGTTCCAATAGGCACGATGCCGTTCGGCGAGTGTGGTGTCCACCCCTCGAACATCTGGAATGCCAGCCAAGCTCAAGGTTTCTGGCGGAGGAACCGCAGGGCCGACAGCGGCAATTGGCACGTCACCGGTATGCGCTCGGACCCAGTCCAGGATCGGCGAGGGCGGCGGCAGAGTTGATGGTGACAACTGGACCTCGAATGGGAATGCGAAGGTCGCGACCTCGAGCAGGAGGATACCGGCAAGGACGAACGGGGCTAGCCGTCGCCAACCGGCGGCGTGGGCAACGATCGCCGTCAACCCGCTGGCTCCAACGAGGAGTGCCCACAGGCGCCACGGCATGTGCGAGCCCAACCCAAACCGGGTGGCGAGGATCGCCAGCACGCCGAGAAGAGCCACACTGACCGGAGCCGAGATCGCGCCCCACCACTCCGGAAGCACACAAGAGGCCCGTTCGAAGAGCGCGCTCGCGCCACAGCCACCCAGAGCCGAGACAACGAAGCAACATAGAACAATCGCGCGGCCGTTATTGGTGACCGAGAGCACGGGCAACCGGCCGAGCAAAAGCGCCAAGGGGGTATAGGCAAGGCCGAAGGCGACCACCCCCAGAACGGTCAATGCGATCGTACTCGGTCGGCGCCTTCTCCAACCGACGACAACCCCGATCGGAGCGAGCAGAAGCATAGTCAACGAGGCAAATCCCGTGCCCTCGTTGTAGTTGGGGAAGAGGCCAAGGCGACCGTCGATGCTTGGATTTCCGGCGATGTTAGGGACCACCCAGCTGATCAGGTTGGCCGCTGGCAGATGCTGTATGCCGATCGCAAGCGCCGACCGATCACCGACCAATGTCGCAGTGCGCAAGATATCGACGAAGGGAACGAGCTGAATCGCAGCGGCAGCCGTCCCCAGCACCCCCATCGCCCCTAGCCAGAACAGCTGACCGAGCTGACGTTCACCGAACAGCCAGCGAACAACCGAATAGAAGAGCAGGCCGAACCCGAGGTGTACCGATGTCTCCGCATGGCCACCGAGAAATTGTGCGCACAGTGTCCCCGCAAGCAGAGCCAGCGCAAGGCGACGCCCGGTCCGCAGATACCATTCCACCCCAGCGAATGCCAATGGCAAAAGCGCAGCGATCACCGTGTGCGGCCAGCCCAACCAGACCACCATGAACGATGATCCGGCGTAGGCAACCCCGGCCATAACTGCCGCCAGCGAGCGCATGCCGATGCTGCGGCCAAACACGAACATGGTGGCCGCGGCCACTACCAGCTTGGCCAGCATCACCATGCTCATCCCCCAGGTCGTGGTGGGAAATGCCAACTCGATTAGGGTGAAGGGTGAAAACACCCCCGACTGATCGTTGGCGAGGAGGGGTTTCCCCGACATCGCCAGAGAATCCCAGGTGGGCAGCCGCAAAGCGTGTAGGCCACGCAGCACCTGCTCCTGCCAGGGTGTGAACTGCGTCACCATATCCCCCATGAGCCCATTGCGGAGCTGTCCCGCCGCATGGGGAGCAGCAGCCCACGGGTCACAACATGCGGTGAGGATCCCTCCTCCCACGATGATCTTCTGGCCCAGGATCACCGGCGTGAAGACGATGATCAAAAGTCCGAGAGCCACCAGCGCCAGGAGAAGGGCCGGCGTATTTCGAGCCGATCCGGATAAGTTGTCGGGTGGAGAATCAGGACGTGGCAAAAATTTGATGAAGACTACTTTATAGCTTGACCAACCGCCAGCAGCATCGTGTGCTAGCTTTAACGCTCGATGAGCCGGGTTCTAGTGATCTCCCATGACTACGTACGAAAGTCCATGTCCGGCCCCGGCATTCGAAGCTTCGAATTGACTCGCCAGCTGCACCTGGCCGGTCATGAAGTGGTACTGGCGGTTCCGTTTTCAACTGACATTGGCCCTCAACCCTTCCCGGTCGAGAGCTGGCAGTCGGGGCTATATGGGGGGCTGCGAGAGCTTGGCGAGGGGAAGGATGTGATTGTTGTTCAGGGGTTTGTCCTCGAACACAATATGGGTCTCCGTAATCTCGACGCACGGCTGGTGGTAGATCTCTACGATCCCTTCCATCTCGAGTACATAGCGAGCCATGCCTACGATCCCATCGCCAACGCGAAGCCGGATTGGAACTCGGTGTTGACCTGCATGATTGACCAGGTCCGGGTAGGGGATTTCTTCATCTGCGCCAGCGAGCGACAGCGTGATTTCTGGCTGGGGATGCTCTCGGGGCTCAACCGGGTTAGCCCCGAGAGCTACGCTCCTGACCCCACACTTCGTAGTCTCATCGACCTCGTGCCCTTCGGTATACCAGCCGAGGCGCCGCGTCAACAAACTCCGAGAATTCGCGGCGTGATTACGGGAATTGAGCAGGACGACTTCCTACTCTTCTGGGGGGGTGGGATCTACAACTGGCTCGATCCGCTAACCCCGATCAGGGCGGTCGCTCGGGTGGCCGCCGAGCATCCCCGGGTCAAGCTTTTCTTCCTGGCCACTCGGCATCCCAACCCCGACGTTCCAGAGATGGCAATGGCCAGCGCCGCGGTGCGTCTGGCCAAGGAGTTGAATGTGCTCGACACGCACGTCTTCTTCAGCAATGATTGGGTGCCGTACGAAGAGCGGGGTGATTGGCTACTCGAGGCGGACGTCGGCCTTTCCACTCATCGCGAGCATATGGAGACTCGGTTTTCGTTCCGCACCCGCATCCTCGACTGCTTCTGGGCCGGTCTCCCCGTGCTCTGCACCAGTGGTGACAGCTTGGCCGATGAGATCGAGCGTCATGAGTTGGGCAAAACGGTAGCTCCCGAGGACGAAGATGGCCTGTGCCAAGCCATCGTAGCCATGTTGGAAGACGAGGCGAGGAGGAAGGAGCAGTCGTCGCGGGTCCGGCAACATGCTAGTCAATTCACCTGGCAGTGCGCAGCTCGACCGCTCGTGGAATACTGCAATGCTCCTCGCCCGGCAGCGGACCGGCTGGCCCTCACTCGCCGCACGGACAGCGTGCCTGTGCCGCTGCGCTCCGATGACCAACGCGCATTCATGGGAAACTGGATAGCTCCGGTCGATCCGATGCCACCTCTGCCGTTACGGGTTGCCCGGGTTCTCCGCCGAGAAGGCCCGGTAGGGTTAGCCCACCGCATTCAACGTCGAATCTCCGGCTGGCTAGGCGCAAAGGATCTCGATCGGTCCGCACCGCGCCTCTAGAGAAAGAAGATTGCACATGGTACTGTCGACAAGGTGAAAAAACGGCTAGCAATAGCCATCTTCGGCCCCACCGCCTCCGGCAAAACCAGCTTATCAATTGAGTTGGGATTGAAGCTCAGAGAGAACTTAGGAGCCCAACCGGCGATTATCTCCGCCGACTCTCGTCAAATTTACAAATATCTGGATGTCGGGACTAGCAAGATCACCACGGACGAGATGCGGGGCATTCCCCACCTCATGCTCGACATTGCCGATCCGGTTCGAAAGTTTGAACTCGAATCCTACAGCGCAACCGCCAGATCCGCTCTTGAAGAATGTTTCGCATCTGGACAGCTGCCCCTCCTGGTTGGCGGCACCGGCACCTACATCAAATCGGTTGTCGAGGGATGGGAACTTAAGGGCGATGCCGCCCTCCGCCGATCTTTGGTCCAGGATTTCCCGCCCCACGATCGGGAAGCCGCCTACAGCATGCTGGAACGGCTAAACCCCGCCGCCGCATTGCCCATTCATAAAAACAACTACGAGGCCGTGATTAACGCTCTAGTTCAATATTTTCACGGCGGTGACTCAACTCTGAATAACCCACCTGCTCCGCTTATCAAGTGGATCATGCTGAGATGCGATCAGCCTCAAACTCGGTTAGAGAGCAGGATTTCCCAAGTGCTTGATGAACAGTATCGACACGGCCTGATTGAAGAGGTGCACTGGCTCAACCACCACTACGATCTGCACAACGAGATGAGGCGCCGCGGGCAGAGGAGCAGCAATCAGGTGTTGCACACCCACGGCTACCGCGAATTCTTCGAGCTGGCAGGCGAACGAAGCAGAGGGGTGGAGAGCTTGGGTAAGGCCGATCTGCAAAGAGTACGAGAGCAGACGTTGGAGCACATCGTGCGGTACTCCAGGCACCAGCGCAGTTGGTTTAACAAATTCCCGGGGACTCGAATAACGGGTTTGGAGGATGCTTATAGAGTGGTGGGAAGGGCAATCGACAAATTCGGCCCTTTCAAAATGCATTCATGACTGCTATCATGTAGGCATGGCTCAAATTACATGGCGCGCTGATTACGAACTCATCGACCGCGTGAAATGCCTGGCGTCGCGAGAAGGGCAAAGCCTGAACGCATATGTAACTCGCGTATTGAACGCACTGACTAATCCCGATTTGGCGGGTGATGACCTTCAGAAGATTCGTGAGAGGTTAGCACGAGCGGGACTCCTTGCCTCAAATGGAGCAGCCAGAGTAGCTCGCCCACGACCTGATCCGCAAGCACTTGCGAAGGCGAGGGAGGCCGCCGGTAGAGGCACCAATCTCTCCGATCTAATCGTAGACGGCCGCGGGTGAGCATATTTACCGACTCTTCCGCACTCGTTAAGCTGTACGCGGATGAGGAGGATCACGAGTTGGTCCGATTACAGTCTATATTCGTCATCTCGCAGCTGGCCAGAGTCGAGGTCCCGGCGGCACTCTGGCGTAAGCAGCGGATGGGCGAACTCACCACTGTCGAAGCGGGACTCCTAGTGGCAGACTTCGAAGATGACTACTTCGGCACCGAGCAGAAATCGTCCCGCTTCGCCATAGTGGCAGTGACGGCAACGGTGATCGAGGGCGCCGCCCGGCTGGCCGGTTCCCACGGACTACGCGCCTACGACTCTGTTCAACTGGCCAGTGCCTGCGCGATGAGAGCGACCGATCCTGCCTGCAACACCATATCCGCCTTCGATAAAGCACTTCGGACTTCAGCGATCATCGAGGGTTTTTCTCTACTTTAGTGCCCGAGCCGCTCAACCGCTCCGCACTAATCCGCTGAAACTCCGCGTAATCCTCAAGGTAATCACTTCGATCAGCGCAATAGTTAGTAGAGGACACGGCAAAAACAATCGCATCGCTCGAGAAGTCCTTGAAACCGTGCCAGACATAGTTCGGAACATAGATTGCGTTCTGAGGGCCCTTAAGTGGAATCTCTTTGAGCCCGCCCCCATCATCAACCGTCGCAACACCTTGCCCCTGGATCATGACAAAGAGTTCGCGTTCCTCAAAATGGCAGTGCGCGCCGGAGCTACTAGTGGGGCTAGTGATGAAGTAGATACGCTGCGGCGCGAAGTCTATATATTCTCTGAGTTCGAGTGGAGTCAAGACGTGGTGATCTGTAAAGACATTCTTGAGGGTGAAAACTTTGCACTGTCCAACCATCAGGACGGGATCTTAAACACTTCTTGAAAGCTGTTCATCTCTCTTCGCTTCTTCTGCCAGATGTTTTCGACCCACTCGGTATTAGCTCGATACCACTCGATCGTCTCCCGCAACCCCTGCTCGAACTTCTCCTGCGGGTAATCCGGAAGCCAACCCAAGGAGGTTATTTTGCTGGAGTCTATAGCATATCTCCGGTCGTGACCAGGACGATCCTGTACGTAATCGATACGATCTTCGCCGAGGCCCATGAGCTTGAGTATCAACTTGGTGATCTCCAGGTTATTCCGCTCATTATCGACTCCAATGTTATAGACCTGCCCCGGTTGACCATGATGCAGGAGAACATCCAAAGCCTTCGCATGATCTTCCACATGAATCCAGTCGCGGACATTCAGCCCATCCCCGTAGACCGGGACATTTTCGCCCTTGAGCAGCTTGAAGACGAAGAAGGGAATCAGCTTTTCAGGGAATTGGAATGGGCCATAGTTGTTCGAACAATGAGTGACTATGACCGGCACTTTGTGAGTGACAAAGTAGGCATTGCACATCAGATCACCACCAGCCTTGGCCGCAGCATAGGGCATGT
>JBOHUW010000055.1:0-7735 GCA_050734895.1 Candidatus Dormibacteraceae bacterium
CGTTGTCAAATCCTCCTCCTCTTCCTTAGGATAGGTGTTCGAGTCCATGTTACCGGCGGTTTCTCGCCGCAACCCCTTAATCGCTCAAGATTGGAGGATATGACAGCGCCTAACCGGTTGATCTTGCTCGATACCTACGGACTAATCTACCGCGCCTACCACGCCCTGCCTCCGATGAGTACTAGCGACGGGATGGCAACCAACGCGGTCTACGGCCTGGCTAGCATGTTGCCCAGGACCCTCAACTCGGGGCCGGCGCTGGTCATCGCTGCCTTTGACCTCGGCAAGCCGGCCTTCCGCACCGATGTTTATCCGGCATACAAGCAGGGCCGTAAGCCGATGCCGGATGATCTCCGCCCTCAGATTGCCCTCTGCCAGAAGCTGCTGGAGGTGCTCGCTATCCCCTGCCTGGGGATCAGCGGCTTCGAGGCCGATGATGTGATCGGGACAGTCTCCAGGATGGCGGAAGAGAAGGGCCTGCGGGTGCGGATTGTCAGTGGTGATCTCGATTGCCTACAGCTGGTCTCCGAACAAACCGAGGTAATGGTTCCGCGGCGAGGTATCACCGATACCGTTATTTATGATCCCCAGCAGGTTTGCCAGAGGTATGGTGTCGAGCCCAGCCAGATGATTGATTTCAAGGCTCTACGGGGGGATGCTTCAGATAATGTCGCCGGAGTTCCTGGGGTGGGGGATAAGACGGCGACTCGGCTTTTGCAGCAATTTGGTTCGGTGGAGAGCCTGCTGGAGCGACTCGATGAGCTGCCCGTCGGTCGCATTCGTACCAACCTCACCCAACATGCTGACCAGCTGCAGCTGGCCAAACAGATCGTCACTATCCGCCGCGATGCCCCGGTGGAGTGTGATTTTGAAGTCGCCGGATGGCCGGCCTATGATTTGGCCGAGGTGGCCGAATTCTTCCGCCAGCTGGAGTTTCGCGATCTGATTCGTCGACTTCCGGCTCCGCGGGTAGCGGTGGCGGCTACGCAGCCCTCGCTATTTGTCGAATCTCCTCCCGCCATAGATGATCTCCAGATAATTGACACTGCCGAGGCTTGGGCGGTGGCAAAAGAGGAGCTGACCGGGGCTCGAGAGCTGGCTATAGAGGGATTGTGGGAGGGGGCGCCGCGGGCGGGAGAGTTGGTTGGCCTGGCTGTGGCTGGCAACGCCGGAGAGTGGTACATCGCCAGGGAATTCTGTTCTCCGCTGCTCGAGGCGTTGCGGGATATACCGCTGCTGGCGCACGATCTCTCGGCGTTGGAATTGGCTCTCCGCTCCAGTCTCTCCGATGCTGCTATCGATCTTAACTGGAGCTATTCAACCGCCATCGCCGCTTATCTGATCGGTGGGGGCAGCCGAGATCCCAACTTAGAGGGGCTGGCGCCGGGGTATTTGGATCGCTCGATTTCCTCGATCGAGCAGCTGCGCGGAAAGGGGCGTTCGGTGCGCTTGTTGGCCGATTGCTTGCCTCGGGAGTGCGCGAGCTATGCGGTTCCCCGAGCAAGTGCGATTCTCGCCCTCCACCCACTGCTAAGCAAGGAGCTGAGATCGGAGGGGATGGATTACCTCTTTCAGGAGATAGAACTTCCCCTGGTCGGAGTTCTGGTCGAGATGGAGGAGGCGGGAATCGCTCTGGATGTCGACTTTTTACGCTCGATGCAGGAGGAGCTGAATCGGCAGCTGAAGTCCATAGAGATCGAGATTTACCAGCTGGTGGGAAGTCAGTTCAACCTGAACGCTCCCCAACAGCTGGCCCGGGTTCTCTTCGAAGAGCTGAAGCTGCCTCCTGGACGACGCACTAAGACCGGTTACTCGACCGATGCCGAAACCTTGGAGGGGCTGCGAGATAAGCATCCGGCGGTGTCCAAGCTGCTCGAACATCGCCAGCTGAGCAAGCTGAAATCGACCTACGTCGATCCCCTGCCCGAATTGGTCGATCCCCAGACCGGCCGGCTGCATACCTCCTGGCGGCAGGTGGGGACGGCGACCGGGCGCCTCTCCTCCGTCAACCCCAACCTGATGAATATTCCCCTGCGCACCGAGGAGGGGCAGAGAATTCGTCAGGCATTCCGGGCTGAGGCGAGCGGCGATCTCCTCTTGGCCGCCGATTACTCCCAGATCGATCTCCGGGTGGCCGCCCATTTGAGCGAGGACCCCGCCCTCTTGGCTTCCTTCGCCGCGGGGGAAGATGTCCACACCGCTACCGCCGCCCGGATTTTTAAAGTTCCGCTCGAGGAGGTGACTCGAGAGCAGCGGCGGGTAGCCAAGGTGGCCAACTTCGGTTCTATCTATGGGCAAGGGGAGTACGGTTTGGCCGCTCAAACCGGGATGCCCCATGCCGATGCACGGGCCTTCCTTAAAGAGTACTGGGAAACCTACCACCACCTGAGAGAGTGGCTGGAGGAGGTGCGGCGGAGGGCGCGAGAGGAGGGGGTGGTGGTTAGCGAGACCGGACGGCGGCGCTCGATCCCCGACCTCCGATCTAGCCATCACCAGCTTCGCCAGGCAGCCGAGCGGGTGGCGATCAACTTCCCGATTCAGTCGCTCAGCGCCGACATTATCAAGCTGGCAATGATCAATCTACGGCGGGAGATGGCGGCGGCCGGAGTGCAGGGACGGCTCCTACTCCAGGTTCATGATGAACTTCTCTTGGAGATTCCCGAAATCGAGCTCTCTACCTTTGCCGAGATGGTCCCCCGGGTGATGACCGGAGCCTATGAGCTGCTCTGTGGTTTGGAGGTGGAGATGAAAGTGGGGCCTAACTGGGCCGAGATGCGACGGCTGGAGGGCTAGTGCCAGAGCTGCCCGAGGTGGAAACAGTGATTGCCGATCTGCGGCCCCAGCTGGTTGGACGGACGATAGTTGAGGGCGAATTGCGTCATCCAAGCCTGCTTCGTTATCCGACTTCGGCGGCATTTTTGGTAGGGATTGGCGGGCGGCGGATATTGGCGTTGAGCCGGCACGGCAAGTACATCTTTCATCACCTAGAAGATGGGGGGCGGCTGGTGGTTCATCTGGGCATGAGCGGCCAACTCTCGGTAGTGCCGGCGGAGACGACCGAACCGAACCATCTCCACGTCGTATTTCAACTCGATGATGGGCTCCAGCTGCGCTACCGAGACCCCCGCCGATTCGGCCGCCTCCTGTTGGGCAGAGAGGAGGAGTTGCTGGAATCGGGCCATCTACCCCGGTTGGGGGCAGATGCACTCGATCCCACCTTCACCGCTGCCGAATTGCACCGGTTAATGCGGGGTCGGCGAACTGCGCTAAAGGTCTTCTTGCTCGACCAGCGGGCGGTTGCTGGCATCGGCAATATCTATGCCGACGAGGCCTGCTATCTAGCTGGCCTGCGGCCGACTCGGCCGGCCGAGTCGGTGAGTCGGCCGGCTGCGGAGCGGCTGCATACCGCGCTGCGTGAGGTGCTCCAGGAGGCGATTGCCAATCGGGGAAGCACGATTCGCAGCTACCGCGATGCCTACGATGAAATGGGACGGCACCAGGAGCGGCTGTGGGTCTACGGCCGGGGCGGTGAAGCCTGCCTGGCTTGTGGTGGTTTGCTATCTCAAATCCGGGTGGTCGGGCGGAGTACGGTGTTTTGTTCGCGATGTCAGCGGTGACGGGGTCGACCGAACCTCGGCGATCGAAATGTGGGGGAGTACGCTGATATCTGCGAGATGGGTTAGCGCCAAGCTTCGGAGCGGTCCCTGAAATCGATACTGGCGAGAACGTCCACTGCCTCATCGATGCTGTTCTCGCGCTCTTTCCAGCGTAATTTCATCCAAATCGACCAGATTTTCATGAGTTTAGTTACCCTTCCTCCCGGTTTGCAACCACAACTCGAACTCAGATTTGGATATCCCCAGCCGTTTAACGGTGCGCATAACTGTTGCATGCCAGGCTCCTCTGATCTTATGGCAGTGGACGACGACCAGGTTGCCATCACGGTTTCTGCATTTGAGTTGAGGTGAACCTTCTCCTTCAAGGTCATAGCCAAAGCGTCGGAGAAGGTTGACAACCTCTTGATATTTGAGGTCAGGCAGTTTTCTGGACCGCTATTAGATCAAGTTTGGGATGGTGAGGATGAAGCATTTTCCTCGATTCGGGTCCGGCCAACGGAATCAGGATCTCCGGATAGGTTTCGATAACCTCTTTCAAATTATCCAACGCCTCGGCCAGAGTCTCTCCCTGAGCTATGGCGTTGACATCTTGAGCCTCGACCACCCAGCCTCGCCCAGGGACTTCTTCGCTCTCTACCATCAACTGCATCGCAATTTTTGCCATTACCTTAATTCAGAATTTTACCCTTTTGATTGATGTTTTACCACCGTCTTAACTAGGTATTCTTACTTTCAGTACTGAGGAAGGCTCAACGGCCGGCTCCTAACCGATCGATGCAGCTACTAAATCAATTTATCCAGCTGCGCGGTGAGCAGACTCGGATCGTGTTTGTTGAAGTAAGCGCCGTTGGTGACGTATACGGTCGAATTACGTATGGCAACCGAGGTGGGGTTGGATAGCCCATCGGCAGCGGTGAGCACCGTGCTGACCGATCGATCAGGCTTGATTAGGACGACCCGGTTGTCCGGGTTGATCGCTGCAAGGATGACCGGTTCGTGGTTGAATTTGGTGAAGGCGAAATCATCTATCGGTCCGAGGCCGGTTATCATCGTGCGGGTCGTGCCGGCGGTTCCGTTGGGTGAGATCGGGATGCGTAACAACGTGCCAGTACTTATGTTGGAGACCCAGACCGAATCGTGATGAATCTTCAATCCGTCGGCCCCAAAACCGCCTGCGGGTGGCGGCGCACTGATTGGGGCGAGGGCTTTATCGGTCGCCCAGGCGCTCGGATTACCACCCCGCAGAGAGACCCGCCAGACCGTGGATTGAACCGAGTCGGCGATATAGAGCTCTCCACTCGACTTGTCGAGCGCCATTCCGTTGAGGAAGCTGGTCGATGGAAGAGCAGCGATTCGGCTCGGCTGATGACCGCTCTGGAGGCGGTAGACGCCTGTTCCCTGAGCGGTTCCGGTGGACACGGCGACGTAGCGAGTTCCGTCGGCAATACGGACAATACCGCCGAGAAAAATCTTGCTGTGAGAGCCGGGGACATCACCATTGGTTGGTACCGGCAGTTGATCGGTGACTTGGACGTCACCACTTCGATTGATGCGAGCAACCTGACCGTTGAAACCGAAGGTGAGATCCGCCGAGCCGTCCGGTTCCAGCGCGATATTGTCCGGCTGCTGGCCCTTGGCGATGTCCCATTGGGTGAGTACAGCAGGATTGCTCAGTGGAGCGCTTGCCGCCTCTACGAGCGGGCTAAATAAACCGAAAGCAACGGCGGCAGCAACGATGACCCCCACTTTTTGAGCTTGGTGGGGGAGATTCACTCGGCTAAGAGTAACATGGAATCAATCATTTAAATCTGCTAACCTGTCAACTATTGCTACTTGACACCCTCCAGTCCCGTGAACTCCAAGTTGAGCTCTTCGAGCGCTATGGGACGCTGCTCACCGAGCATCAGCGTCAGGTGCTGGAGCTTTACCTGCGTGGTGACTGGTCGCTCTCCGAGATCGCTCAGAGCCAGAACAATTCACGGTCGGCGGTGCATGATGTGGTGCGGCGCTCGCTGCATCTGTTGAATGGCTACGAAGAGAAGCTGGAGTGGGGGAGTCGGCGGGCAGAGCTCAAGCAGGAATTGAACGATCTACAAACTCGAGTTGAGGAGCTGACGGCGAAGGTGGATAAGCTGTGAGGGGCACACATGTTTGAAAATCTGAGCGAGCGCTTGGGAAAGGTGCTCAAACAGTTGGGCAATCGCGGGGTGCTTCGCTCGGAAGAGGTGGAGGCGTCCCTGCGCGAAGTGCGGATGGCCCTCCTGGAGGCGGATGTCAACTACCGGGTGGTGAAGGAGTTCACGCAGCAGCTCCGGGAGCGGCTGATTGGTAGGGAAGTGGAGTCCCACCTCACCGCTCCCCAACAGGTGGTGCAGGCGGTACAGGAGGAGCTGACCCGTCTGTTGGGGAGCAATCAGCGAGGAATCGTTTACTCCTCCACTCCGCCGACGGTTCTCATATTGGTCGGACTCCAGGGGGCGGGGAAGACCACTGCCTGTATCAAGCTGGCCCATCTGGCTGTTGTTGAGGGGCACCGGCCGTTGGTGGTGGGGTTGGATCTGCGCCGGCCGGCGGCAATCGAGCAGCTTCGCCAGTTGGCCGAGCGGGAGAAGGTGAAGTTCTTCTCAGGTTCGGGTGAAGTTGAATCCATCGCTCAAGCGGGACTGGCCGAGGCCTCTGCTCTCAACTGTGATGTGGTGATCCTGGATACCGCCGGGCGGATGGCAGTAGATGGGGAGCTGATGGCCGAGCTGGGACGGCTGCGGGAGGCGGTTCCCGAGGGGGAGTGTCTGCTGGTGATTGATGCTATGACTGGTCAGGAGGCGGTCAGTGTGGGCCAGGCTTTCCAGCAGGCGATCGGAGTCGAGGGGGTGGTGCTGACTAAGTTAGATGGCGATGCTCGGGGTGGGGCGGCGCTCTCGCTCAAGGTGGCGGCCGGACAGACGGTGCGCTTTGCCGGGTTGGGTGAACGGCCGGCCGATCTGGAGGTCTTCCATGCCGATCGCATGGCTTCCCGCATTCTGGGCATGGGCGACATGCTTTCGCTGATTGAGAAGGCAGAGCGGAATTTGACTCAGTCGGAGAGCCAGGCGGCCGAGCAGAGCCTGCTCAAGGGGCAGTTGACCTTTGAGGATTTACTACTCCAACTGGGTCAACTGCGCCAGCTTGGTTCCTTCGAGAGCGTGATCGGCATGCTTCCGGGAGGAAATCAGCTGACCGGTCAGATCAGCGGAGACCCAGAACGCGAGATGGGTCGGATGGAGGCGATAATTCTCTCCATGACTATTCAGGAGCGGCGGCAGCCGGAGGTGCTCGATGGTCGTCGGCGAAGACGAATCGCCGCCGGTAGCGGCACCAAGGTAAGCGATGTCAATAAGCTGATCAAGCTACGCCGAGGTATGAATCAGATGATGAAGCAGATGGGAGGGAAGGGATTAGCCAGGCTCGGCGGCAAAAATGCCTCCCTCGGTGGTCTCGGCAAACTTTTTGGCAGATAAGGGCAAGGTATGCCTCACCCGGTAAATTAAGGAGATTTTCGAATTGGTTAAGATCAGATTGAAGCGGATGGGGGCCAAGCGCCACCCCTTCTACCGGTTGGTGGTGGCGGATGCCCGCTCACCGCGAGATGGTCGATTCATCGAGCAGGTCGGCTACTACGATCCGTTGAGCATGCCGGTAGCGATATCGATCGATCAGGAGAAGGTGGAGCATTGGCTCAAACAGGGGGCTCAGCCCTCGGATGCGGCCCGCAGCCTGCTTCGGCGAGAGGGCATTTTGGCTCCCGGTATTTACAATGTAGGGGCTAGGCTTGCCTCGCCCGATCAAAAAGCCAAGCCGGGCAAGGTGGCCAATTCAGGAGGGAGCACCGGTGAGTAGTTACGCAGAGGGTGGGGCTCGAAACGGAGGCTTTCGAGGTGAGCGACACCGGCCATCTGGCGGACAGGGCGAGTTTCGTAATGATCGCGAACCCCGTCGCCCCTATGGCGGTCCGGCGCTAGATTACCAGGGCTTGGTTGAGTTTGTCGCCAAGTCGGTGGCCGAGAAGCCAGACGAAGTTAAGGTTACGGCGATGGATCGAGGCCGCGGTGCTCTAGCCGTGAGGATCAAGGTGGCCGATG
>JBOHUW010000056.1:0-7448 GCA_050734895.1 Candidatus Dormibacteraceae bacterium
GTCCAGGCTCTGCTCATCCACCCAAGTCCCAGTTAGAATTGAATGTAGCCGTTCTAGGTCCACACCGGGCAGAACCCCAAGCGCACCAACAAAACCTACTTTGGCAAATTCACGTCTCTCCACTTCACCATCTCCGGCAGTTGAATCTACCACCGCCGAAGAGGTTTGCTGATAATCGATCTGAAGTGAGGGGGGGTAAATTAATATTTTCCAGCTGAGCTCGTTGCTGCCATGCCTGCTCCTTGCAGTGTCTCCAAGGAGAGCTTGAGCGAAGCGGACAGCCAGGTCAGGCTGTCCAAGCGGGGGGTAGCGCCCAGCTCGTAACGGTGGATAAGCTGGAGCGTGGCTCCAGACCACGATCCATTTTTCTCGGCCTCCCGCCGAAGCCGTTGGGCCAACCCTTCCTGGGTTAATCTCATCTGCCTCCGTCGCAAATAGAGATGATCAGCCAGAGGCAGGCCAACCGGCTTTTTGCTGGCTTTGCTTGAGGTCATCGCTACGCATGGTACGAGGTGGTTGGGTGGGGTGACAAGTATCAATAGAGATATTGAGATTTCTCTTGGCCAGTCGACCGCGCCGCTTTTTGGGGAGGTTTAAAGAGCATGGCAACCGGCAAGCAGTCGCTACAGCCAAGTTCAAACCAGAAAAAGTGGAGCGGGTGGCGGGAATCGAACCCGCGTAAACAGCTTGGAAGGCTGCCGCACTACCACTGTGCTACACCCGCAAGTGGTGGCCCGTACGGGATTCGAACCCGTGATTTCCGGCTTGAAAGGCCGGCGTCCTAGTCCCCTAGACGAACGGGCCCGATCGCATGGGGTGGTTGATCAGTATGCCATAATCGGCCGAAATCTTAAGCGGATAGTCCCAATAAATGGCGCCGATCTGACCCGTCAACCGGAAAAAGGTCAAACTACCAAGTCTTCCAGGTACTCCACAACCTTGCGGGTGAACTGAGTCGGGGTGGAAGCTCCACTGGTCACCCCCACTTTGGAGCAGCCCTTGAACCATGTCAAGTCGATCTCCTCCAAGTTATCCACCAGATAGGCCGGCTTACCCCCCAACTTGCGCACCACCTCAACCAATCGGTTGGCGTTGGAGGATTTCTGGCTCCCCACCACGATCACTAGATCAACCTCGGCGGCCGCTTTGACCGCCGCCTCCTGCCGCTCCTGGGTGGCGCGACAGATCTCGTTGTGCACCTCCACCTGTGGGTAGCGCCGCCTCACCGCCTCGATCAGTTCCTCGGTATCCCACACGGAGAGAGTGGTCTGGCAGGTTACCGCCACCCGCTCGCGATTAATCTCCAACCGCTCGACATCGCTCAACTCCTGTACCACATGAACCCTCCCCACCGCCTCTCCGACTACCCCCTCCGGCTCGGGATGGCCGTGCCGCCCAATGTAGATCACCTCATAGCCCTCCGTTGCCAGCTGACGCACCAAATCGTGGGTTCGCACCACATCCGAACAGGTGGCATCGATCGCCTGCAGCCCCTTAGCCACCGCCTTAGCCTTGACCTGGGGTGATACCCCATGGGCGGTAAATATCACCGTTCCTTCCTCAATCTGATCCAATCCGGCCAGCCGATTCGGGGGATCGACCAAGGCAATGCCACCGGTCTGAAGATCGTTGGTGGCATGGGTGTTGTGCACCAGCTGGCCAAGCATATAAATCGGACCTTCAGAGGTCTCCCGTACCCGCTTGGCGATGCGGAAGGCATCCACCACCCCATGGCAGTAGCCACGCGGGGTAATCCGGAGTACTTCCATCACCACCTACTCTACGGGAGAAGGGTGAAGACATCTCCCCGTACCCCACCGCGACCTCGATTCAAAATATAGTGCTCCCGGCCCATCGCCAGCTCCCACACCTGAGCGGTGATACTCGCCCACTGTCCGGCCGGATCGATCTGCGAAAGGTGACAATCCAAGGCTTGGCGCTTCTCCAGGACCAAATCCCGAACATCGACGTGGGTGGTTATCACCTCGTCGGGAACTCCGATCACCGGCAAGGGCTCGGCTCGATCGATTGAGGTCTCCTCCCACCCCATCTCTTCGACCATCGAGCGGGAGATGGCATGGAAGTAGAAGGCCTCTGGCTGCCATCCCGTATCAGCCAGGCGATCCAGGGCAGAGACGGTCGTCTGATGCGCCTTGAGGTGATCCGGGTGGCCATAAGTTCCATCCGGGGTATAGGTGATCACAACCTCCGGCCGCTCCTGACGCAGTAGCTCGATCAATCGATCACCGGCGGCTCTCAAGTCGGCCTGGTGGAAGCTCTCCTGGTTCTGATTACTCGGCTCTCCGGCCATTCCGGAATCACGATAGCCCAAAAATTCCTGTCGATCGACACCGAGGATCTCCCCTGCCCGGGCCAACTCCTGAGCTCGGACCTCGGCCAATCGAGGGCGCGTTGCCGCCTCGTCAAGGTTGTGAATCTCTCCCTCCTCACCGCCGGTACAGGTCACCAGAACCACTCGATGTCCGGACTGGTGCGCCCTAAGCATGGTTCCTCCGGTACCAAGGGTTTCATCGTCGGGGTGGGCATGGACCAAAAAGAGAGTGCTCATTTCATTAATCCTATGGAAGAAGGGGAGCCAATACGCTAACCATCCGTCCGGCCAACTCCGGGGCAGTAAGAGAGGTGATCTGGCAGCCGATCAGCTCCACATTTTTGGCTAAGTCGAACAACCGACGGGCCAACTCGTCCTCATCTGGACCATCCGGAGAGGGATATGCTCCGCCGGGCATGATCGAGGGATCGAGTACGTCAAGATCGAGGTGGAGGAAGAGCGGCTTGTTCCGCACTAGCTTGGTCATCTCGCTGCCCTCGACTTGCTGAATCTGATAGGTGGAGAGAAGCTTTCGCTCATCGCTATCCAAATTTCGCGCACCACAAACCACCACCTGGGTGGGGGGCGGCCCGGTTCCCAATCCGGTTTCCCAAACCCCACAGACTCCAGCCAGACACATTCCCCGCAAATAACCGGAAACGGTGGTGTCCGGAGAGTTGAAATCACCGTGCGAATCGATCCAAAGCAACCAGGCATCAGGCCGCATCCGTGCTACTACCGGCAGCGTTCCCATCGCCACCGTACACTCCGCCGCCACCAGCAGCGGATAGCCTCCCTCCGCAAGGCTCTCCTCTAGCCGTGCCGCCGCCCACTCCAACCCTCGCTTCGACTGACGGAGGTCATCCTCCCATCCGCCATTCCTCACTGCCGTCGGATTACCTTCCAGAAGCGGTTTAACTCCCACTCGCGAAGCCAGCGCCCGAGCCAATGCCTCGGTCCCCTGCATACCCAAGCCGCTGCGGTCCGAAGTTCGGCTGAGCAGGCCGATAACCGATACCTGGGGCCGGGCAGCCGGAGTCATCAAGGCTGCAGCCCCAACTGATCGGCAATCGGGATCAAAGCATCTCGCACTCGTTCCACATGTTCATCAAAGGAGACTCCTAACGCCGCGGCCCCAGCCAGCAGCTGCTCCCGGTGAACCCCACGAGCAAAGCCCTTGTTCTTCATCTTCTTGTGCACAGTATCAGCTCCCACCGCGGCGAGCGAGTCGCCTTTAATCCGAGCACAGGCAATGATGAACCCACACAACTCATCCACAGCAAATAACGTCTGGCGGATTTTGGTATCTCTTGGCACCGCCAAATACTCGGCGTGGGAGGCGATATCAACTAAAATCTCCTCCGGCCATTCCCGCTGGCGCAACAGCTCGATTCCTCGCTGCGGGTGTTGGGAGGGATCCGGGCCAGATTCGTAATCCCAGTCGTGGATCAACCCCAACAACCCCCACTCCTCCTCCGATTCGCCGAAGTGGTGGGCATAGGCGCGCATAGCTGCCTCGACGCTCAACATGTGGCGACGGAGCGACTCTCCCTCGGTATTTTGGCAAACCAGCTCCCACGCCTCGGCTCGAGTCGGAATATGGGCTACCCTCACTGGATCATCTCGCTCAACGCCTGGATCATTAAAAACCATTATCCCTGAGAGGTTACGGCAGACGGTCCGCTTCGACTCGCCGCCAGTAAAAATACTTCGAGGGCCAGGCGAGGGTTGACATTCTGCTCCAGAAAACCCTGGAGTTGATACGATCGCTCCAAAAGCACGGCCCACTGAACGGCAGCCGGGGAATCAACCGCCTCAATCATCCGGCGGCGGAGCTCCAACTGCCAACTGATCAGGACCAGGCCCAGATTAAAAGCACTATTCTCCTTCCCTTTAGCTACTGATGAGGTACCCCGATCGGCGCGCTGACGGGTAGCCCGGTCCAACTCTGCCGCGGTATGTAGCGCAACAACAGCGGACGTCCCAAAAACCTCGCTCAAACGAACCGTCCACTGCCGATAGCCTTCAAGCAACGGCTGATCCGTAAATGCCGAGAGGGCCCAACCCGGTCGTCCCCGAGCCAGCTCAGCCAACTCGCGACTTGATTCCCGAGAAGCTCCAGCAGCAACCAAGAACTCAGCGATGGAACTGCTCGGGAGAGAATGAAAAGTAACCTGCTGACAGCGAGAAATTACGGTGGGAAGAACGACGAAGGGGGAGAGGCTGGGCGCGGTGAGGATGATGACTCGCCCTGGATGGGGCTCTTCCAGGGTTTTCAGCAGCACGGCCTGCAGGGGCGTAGCCAGCCGGGCCAGGTTGGTGATCAACGCCACCCTGACTTGACCCAGCGATGGTTTCAGGGAGAGAAAGGCCTGGAGCGACTGGACATGGAACTCCGGCTGGTGGTCGGGGAGCAGTCGGAGTTCATCCAATTTGAGCGACTCGGCACGATCGTCCTCCCAGTAGTCGGGATGCTGCTCCAGGGCCATTTGAGGCAGCAGGGTTCTAGCCAGCGCCCGCGCTACCGTGGTCTTACCCAACTGCGGCTCACCGACTAGAAGATAGGCGTGAGAGAGCGTGGCATGGGCCAACTGTTGGCGGAAGAAATCAACGATTCGGTGATGACCTATGACCTCCGAGAAGGGATCGCTCATCGAGACTGCATTCGTTCAGTGCCCGAAGCCGGGGGTAGAGCTCTTCGATGACGCGAGCGACGCTGCCAACGTGCCTGTTTCCAGACCTCATTGATCCGCTGGACGGTCGTCAGCAGGGTGAGACCGGCCAGCAGGAGCACCACTGTCTCTAGGATCTGATCACCCAACCAGTGGGCGAAAAATAAACCGACCACGGTCAAGACAACTCGCTCCGGACGAGCAAAAAAGCCGGAGTCACAGCTGAAGCCAAGGCTCTGAGCCCGGGCTCGCACGTAGGAAACCAGGAATGAACCGGTTAGAGCAAAGAGACATCCGAGGGCGGTCAGTTGGGTATACCAATCAGGTTGAGCATGAAAGGTAAAATAGGCGGCGATACCGATGTAGATTGCCGCCTCTGAACAGCGGTCGGTGGTCGAATCCAGGAAGGCTCCGTAGGGATAGCTGCACTTGGTGGCTCTGGCCAGCGCGCCGTCCAGGATGTCAAAGCTCCCCGCCAAAGTCAGCACCACAGCGGCCAGGAGAAGATGACGAAAGCCGATCAACAAGGCAGCGACAAAGGTGATCAGCATGCCGGCTACGGTGACCATATTAGGAGTAAGGGGCAAGCCGCCAAGCAGCCGCGCCATCCGCTGCGCCCGCTCTCTGATCCAGCTCTGGAACTTGGCCGTAAACATTACTCTAACCTCTCATTTAATCGGGCGAGGCAAGCCTAGCCCCTACGTTACCTTCGCCGCTGCCAGGTGATTCGCCTCGATAAACTCCTCGGTGAGCCGACGAGCGTCCGGGTCTGTATATTGATGTGGAGGCGACTTCATAAAGTAGGCGCTCGGACCCTCCAGGGCACCGGAGATACCCGCCTCCCGGGCCAGCTGACAGCATCGAACAGCATCGATCACCACTCCAGCCGAGTTAGGCGAATCGTGCACTTCCAACTTGAGCTCCACGTTGAGCGGAACATCACCAAAGCCCCTCCCCTCCAGACGGATCATCGCCCACTTCCGATCCTGCAACCAGGGAACATAATCAGAAGGACCGATGTGCACGTTGTCGTCCCCCATCGGGTAATCCAGCTGAGAGGTAACTGAACGGGTCTTAGAGATCTTCTTGGAGAGTAGCCGCTCCCGCTCCAACATATTCAGGAAGTCGGTGTTACCACCGAAGTTGAGTTGATAAGTATGATCCAACCGCACCCCACGCTCCCGGTAGAGACGGGCCAGCGAGCGATGCACGATAGTCGCTCCGACCTGGGACTTGATATCATCACCGATGATCGGCTGGCCAACCGCCTCGAATCGCCGTTGCCAATAGGACTCGCGAGCGATGAAGACCGGGATACAGTTGACAAAAGCGCAGCCGGCGGCCAGTGTCTGCTCGACATACCACTTAGTCGCCTCCTCCGAACCAACCGGAAGATAGCTAACCACCACATCGGTCTTGGATGCCTTCAGGATGCCCACCACGTCCGCGGTCTCTCCAGGAGCCTTCTTCACCACATCGGAGAGGTATTTGCCAATTCCGTCATGGGTCATCCCCCGGCTAACCGCCACCTTCTGGGAGGGTGGATCAGAGAAGCGGACCGTATTGTTAGCCCCGGCCCAAATCGCCTCGGAGAGATCCTTCCCCACCTTCTCTCGATCGATATCAAAGGCAGCACTGAACTCGATATCCCGAATGTGATAGCCGCCCAGGTTAACGTGCATCAAGCCGGGAACGAAGTCTTCAGGCGCCGCATCGCGGTAATAGTGCACCCCCTGAACCAGTGAGGAGGCACAGTTGCCCACTCCCACGATCGCCACTCGGACCTTACCGTTCGCCATTGATGTCACTCCTTACGTATTGGTTGTTGATGTCGCAGCGACCTCAACCGGAATTCTTCGCTGCTCGGAGAGCAGCTCCCACAACTTTCGCTGACCGCTCTGCATCCCCTCCCAACGCAGCTCGCAGATCACCTGCCGACCAACTCGTCGCCGCTCGATCAAACCGCCGCGACGGAGTAGTACAAGATGCCAGGAGACCCGCGGTTGGCTCACTCGCAACTCCCCAGCCAACTCTTTAACACTCACCTGGCCCCGCGCCAGGACCTCCAAAATTCGAATCCGGGTCGGATTGGCCAGGGCCTTCAAATAAGCCAACAGAAGTCGCCGATCGCCACCATACATAACCATCTCTTTATGAGAAGTATAAGGAGATGAGATTTCTTTATGGAAAAAATCTGGCCACCCTCTTAATAATCTTCGCTCGCTCGATTAGAGGGCATCTCCAAGGGGGCGATTGAGTTGAGGAATTGCCATTTTTACAAAAATTTTATAAAGTTCCAGTAGAGGTTCAACCAGACCTCATTTGGATAGCAAATCTAACTATTAATTAAGCAGGAGAAATATAATGTCAAGAAATTGGGAAAGTCGAGAGAGGAATTGTGATTGGGGTGGTAATGATCGGTCCGATTTCGACAACGATTGTGA
>JBOHUW010000057.1:0-7415 GCA_050734895.1 Candidatus Dormibacteraceae bacterium
CAAAGGGTAGATCCAGGCCAGCATCGGTCGGATGCCGATACCCAACGCTCCCGACCACAGCGCATCGTAGGAAAGCGCCCAGCCGGCCACCGTCACCAGTGCGGCCAGCACCGCGGTCAGCCTCACTGAGGACGGCCAGGCATCGTTCTGTAGATGTGCCTGGGCCATTACGAGGACTCCCCGATTTCTGCTTTACAGGCTGAGCTATCGGCTAGAAAATCCTCGATAGCTGCTTTGGGGATCCGAATTGCACCCCCGATCCGACATGACCAGAGCTCGCCGCTGTTGATCAGCGCATAGGCTTGATTACGCCCTATACGCAGAACTTTGCGTAATTCCTCCACTTTGACCACATCCGGGGCTTCGGCCAAAGTCATTTGATCCGGGTTGCGAGTATCGGTAAGGGTCATTTGACACTGCTCTCCCAGTAGTCGCCGGTAGCGGCCTCAAGAGTGGAAAAAGTTCGACTTGTCCTCGCGCTTTCGCCGCAAAAACCACAGGAGTTGCCTACCGCAAACCCTCCCCTGCGTTGATAGATCCCATAGCTCCACTTCTCTCCGCAATCAGGACAAAGACCGTGGCTAAAAAGCTGGGATCGGGGCCCCTCATTCCGTTCAAAAGCCGTCGTGGTACGCTGCATACGAAACCTCCTTCTGGTTTCATCTGGGTGGCCCCGACTCGCCGACCAAGCTGGCGGGGCACCCTCTTTTCCTTTACTGCTTCCTCAAGTTCTACTTATAATTCACCCCCACTTGCTTTATTCATGGCTACATTTTGAATTGGTAACGTAGCCATCTTATCATTATTTGCGTTTCGCGGGGCTATATTTTGAACTCGAAACGTAGCCACGAAACCGTAAAGTTGGTTGATGTGGGTAACCGTATTCGTGCATTGCGCGAAGAACTTGAAAAAATGATTCCCGGCGAGTACACTCAAGCCGCCGTTGCTCGGCGCCTCGGAGTCGCGGCTAATACCCTGCGTGCCTGGGAGCTCAATCGGGTACAGCCTCGTAAGGCTGCCGCCAAGCGACTGGCCAAGGTACTTGGGGCCAAGGTCGAGGACCTTGAACTTAATTCCGATTCCGGCCTTGTCATCAACCATATCTCCACCGTAAAGTCAAATTCATGACTCGACCGGCAGCCGTTTACCGGAAATTTTTTGCCGGTCAGCGGTAGATCATGACCAGCATCGAAATCGGGGATCGAATTCGCCGGCTTCGTACCTTGCGGAACATGACTCAGGAGCAACTCGCTCACTTCGCTCTGAAATCCGAGCGGTGGCTGCGTTACGTCGAAGGTGGTAGGGCAACGCCCGATATAGATACCGCGCAGAGGTTGGCCCTTGCTCTTCGAGTTCAGGTTCCTGTTGTTCTTGGCCTGGAGCCTCTGCCCAAGGTATCTTCTCCGGAGCGAAGTAACAGCGGCAAGACGGCTAGCTCTTCATCTCCGATAAACAGATTGGAGATGAATTCAGTTAGTTCAAATCAAGCCGAAGACTCCGACCTGGCCAATATGGAAGCCTTCCGGATTGCTGACCGGCAACTTGGCGGAGGTCACCTTTATAAAGCCGTCACCTCATACATCAAAACGGAAATGGGGCCTAACCTACTAAACGGAACCAGCGATAAGTTCGTGGCAGCGGCCTCGCTTACGGAGATGGCTGGATGGATGGCCCATGAAGCCGGAGATCACCGGGCGGCCGGGATCCACTTCGATCAAGCTTGGCGATTGGCACAGGCTGGCAACGCCGATGACCTAGCAGCGGATGTCGCGGCAGCTCGGGCGCACCTCTCGCTACACCTGAATGATCCGAATGATGCTTTACAAATCGCTCAACTGGGTCAGGTTCAAGCCACCAACCATCACGGACTTAAATCGCGTCTCTACGTCATGGAGGCCACCGCCACGGCAGTCCTCAGAAACAAGGCGGAAGCCGTGCGGCTACTGCATCGAGCAGAGGCCGCTTTAATCCAAGCTGGACATGAAGAATCTTCCTGGATCAGCCCCTACGATGAAGCATCCCTGGCAGGTGAAGCAGCTCGGTGCCTTCATGCCCTTGGGGATCTGCCGGCCGCACGGCAAGCGGCGGAGCGAGTCATCGTGCTCCGTCCTGCAGACCGAGTGCGTAGCCGTGCTTTTGCTCAGCTCTCACTAGCCCTGATAGTAATGGCCAAGCCACAGGCAGATGTGACCGAAGCCTGCATCTTTGGGATGGAGGTTATCAAAGCGACGAGAACGCTAGCCTCAGCTCGGGTTCTCCATCAACTCGACCACCTAAAAAAACTTCTGGCTCCTCACTGTAAGGTACGGGAAGTAGCGGACTTCCTACTGCATCTGGACTCTGTCCTCCCCCAGACATTGAAGACCCATCACCATCTCAATCACGGAGATTCATAAACATGGATACGCCACTTTATAAGAGGGACCCCCAAGCATGGCAACAACACCTAGCCGAGGGGAACGCCCATCAGGCACGCAAGCGGGTCGGAGCAGACGTAGTGCTGCTAGATGATGATTCTCGGATCCTTATCGTTCAGCCCAACTACAAGCCCGGCTGGGATTTACCTGGCGGGATGATTGAAGCAAACGAACCACCCTTGGAAGGACTTCGGCGTGAGTTAGCAGAAGAACTCGACCTCCATTTAGTCAAATTCCAGTTACTGTGCATTGACTGGGTGCCACCGCACGGCCCATGGGATGACCAGCTCGCCTTCATCTTTGATGGTGGGGTCCTGTCGGCCCTTGAACAGGAACGATTGACCCTTCACGACAATGAACTTCTTGACTTCCGTTTCGTGGAGCCCGCTGAATTGTCAGAGCTGCTCCGACCCCGTTTGTTGCGGAGAGTTCAGATGGCACTGGAGGTTCTCCATGCAAGTGGAAACGTCCAATACCTTCACGATGGCAAGCCCCTGGTAGAGGAGCGCTCCCGAGCACATTCTGTCGATGACCAGAAGCAATTATGACCGTCAAAAGCATCAAGTGCCCCCAAACAGTTAGCCAATTAATGGGCAATGCTTAGCCGCCGCTTGGCGATAACGCGACCGTAGTTCTCAAAAACGATATCTTCACACACGCCACGGTCTCACCTTGGTCCTGGGATCCTCTCCTGACCCACTTCGGACCAAAGTAGCTCGCCGATTCGGTTGGCAGCATTCAAGCGACTCTTAGAGGTAACGTGGTTATAGGTCTGTAGAACTGTGTCTTCACGATCGCCCAACCGCTCAGCCACATATTTTAGACTGTGGCCATCTTCTAAGAGCAGGGTTGCATGGGTATGCCGGCAGTCGTGAAAGCGGATCCTCAAGACATTAGCAGCCAATACCCTCTGCTTAAATCGATCAGTAAAGCAGTCCGGGTCATATGGTCGGCCGTTGAGTTCGCAAAATACCAGATCATGATCATCGTAAGCGCCACCCCACTGCCTTCGCTCAAGTTCTTGAGCCACAAGGTGGGCGTTAATAGCCCTCACCGTTCTCTGGTCCAAGTCAATCGTACGCCAATGCTTGGAACCATTTTTTAGACTCTTGAATACTAATCCTCGATCCCCATCTCTGGTCCACTGCTGGCGTACATTCAACCGCCCGGAGGGAAGATCAAGATCATGCCACCGCAGCCCCAACAACTCCCCTCGCCTCATACCGGTGGCCAATGCCAGCAGGTAGACTGGGTATTCTCGATCCTGCGTCATGAAACGTAAGAATGCCTGCTGCTCCTCCAAAGTCCAGGTCTTCATCTCCTGCCGATCTTTGGCCAGCGAATACCTGAAAGAAGCATTCACCACCGGGTTTTGCCGAGCAGCCGATAAGTACCTCCCCTTGGCATCATTGAATGCCTTGCGCAAACAAATTTTGACATTTTGTACGGTTTTCTTACTCAAAGGAACCCTCAAAGCACCGTTGCCCTCTCCCTTAATGGTCTTGCCTTCTACCAACAAAAAGTTGAACAGCCGGTCAATATCTATCGGGGTGACATCCTGAAGTCGCAAATGTCCTATCTGTGGGTTGATATGACGCTGAACGATGATTCGGTAGTCCTGCTTCGTACTTCCTTCCCGGCTACCAGCCGTCAACCAAGTATCAAGGTACTGGCTAACCGTTATCTTCGAGGGCTCCACGTATCGCCCATCGATTCGATCGGATTGAAGCCGAGCCATCGCTTCGAGGGCCTCACGACGAGAAGCAAAACCGGAAGCAGAGCGAAGCTTGCGCTTGACTCCGGGCGGAGCTATATCAACTTTATAAGCCCAGGTAATGCGATCACCGCCACAGTGCAGACAACGCTTCGTCTTGGCATCATGAACAGTTCGCCCACAACTCCCGCAACGCCGATATTCAACCCCCCGTCTCAAGGTAAAACTCCGGAAGAATCAGCGACTAAGTTCCTTCGCACACGATCAATTTTACCAAATTTGGAGAAAATGTTCTCAGAATGCTCTCAGAACCGTCCTGAAGGATAATTCAGGATGGATTCTAAGAGCCCTTTCAAGTTCAAAGGATGGTTGCGCGGGCAGGATTCGAACCTACAACCTTCGGGTTATGAGCCCGACGAGCTGCCATTGCTCCACCGCGCTTGCTTAGTATACTCTCAACCTGCTACCAACCAACGCCATAAAGCTGCCCAAGATGAAATATTTGTCGTTGGGGCTGCAGGAGCCTCGGTTTCGGTGCTGATTTGATTGGTTACCAGGTAGACCTTCTCGTTGGGGCGAGCGTAGCCTCGGAGCCTAGCTTCCTCTTCCGCTACCGCTCCGGTGGTAACCGATTGAATGTCTCGGTGATAATCGGCATTGGCCGCGGCCAGAGCAATATTCTGCTGTCTTAACCTGGCTGCATCCTGGTTCAACTGCCAGCTCAGCGCCACCTCCTGCTCCAACGACCAGGCCATCCATACCCCGACCAGCAGGATTCCGATCAGAAGCAACCCCTGACGGGTGATTCCCCGGGGTTGCATCCTATTTAGCCCCTTGATGAAGGCTTTTCTTCGATATTGACGCATGGCAGGACGTGAACTCCAATCAGAGAAGTAATAAGGTCAGATGACGTTAGATTAGTGTAGAAGAGACCGAGCTAATTGTCCAGGGACATATTTAATTAGTTCTGACCGACGCAAAATTCGTTCCCTTCCGGATCCTGCAGCACACTCCACTCCGCCCCCCACTCCCGGTGATCGGAACCGCGGGTTGCGCCCAACGCTATCAAGCGAGCCACCTCTGACTCCCGGTCATCAGCGGTTAAATCGACATGGAGCCGATTTTTCCCCGCCTTCTCCTCGGGGACCTTAATAAAGAACCACGACGGCCGATCTGATTGGTGGTCATCGAGGGAGGTGAAAAATTCGTTTCCCCCCTCGTTCACCTCGGCTCCCAAAGCCGCCGCCCAGAACTCAGCCAACTCGGGAGGGGATTGACAATCGAAAGTTATATGCCCGAGCACCAACGCCATACGATTTATATTACAGCTGCAGTCGGTGAGGATCGCTCCCACTCTTCCATAAGGCCTCAGCCAGCAGAAGATCCTCCGGCGTCGTGATCTTGAAATTTCTCCGACTCCCTTCAACTGCATGAACCGGATGGCCGGCATGCTCGGCCACCGCCGCCGTATCCACGCCGACAAAGCCCGTGCGTCGAGCCAGCTGATGCGCTTCGAGAATGAGCTTGGCCGAGAAGCCCTGCGGGGTCTGGATCGCCCACAATCCTTTCGGTGCGCTGGCGAATTCACCTCTGGAAGTCACCGCCATCAAATTCTCACCCTCCACCGGCAGAGCGGGGACGACTGCTCCATACTGGCCGACACCTTCCACAACTCGTTCTATGTCTCTCGAAGTGACGAAGGGCCGCGCCGCATCGTGCACCAGCACCACCTGAATATCGCCGGCCGATATCGCGACCGAGAGGGCCCCAATCCCTCGTCCTTCGGAGATGTGCCTGGTCGCGCCCCCCGCAATCAGCCGGATCCGGTCGGCATCGCGGCCAATCGACGCCACCTCCTGCTTGATCTGCTCCTGCTCCTCGGCGGCAATTACCACCACAATCTGGCCCAGCAGCGGGCTGGCCGTGAAGACTTCGAGTGAGCGGATAAGCAGCGATCTTCCCCCCAAGGGCAGCAACACCTTGTTGACCAATCCCCCCATTCGGCTGCCCCTACCCGCCGCCACTATTACTGCCGCCACATCGGCCCGGCTCATCGGTCGGTCAACCTCTCCGCCAGCTCGGCGGTGATCACATCATCAACCTGAAAAGAGGGTACCGTCGACAGATGGACGGCAACCGTCACCATCGCCGCAACTGCCACCTGTATCTCGTCATCCGGAAGCTCGGGATGGCCGGCAGCGTATTCTAAAATCGCGTCCAACGCCACCCTACAAAAGGCACTGATGCCGACTAGCTGGACCAGGCAATCGCGAGCCACGGTTTGGCTGACCACTCCCGCCTCAACTTTCTTGAAGGCCGATTTAACCGGAGTCGCACCGGCAATTCCGCCTTGCTCGGTCGTCCCGGCTAAGATGGCCTGGAGCATGGCCGGAGAGGTGAGGGGACGATCGGCATCGTGGAGTACCACCGTCTCCAACTCCGACCGCTCCGCCATGTTCAGCGCTGCTCTGACGGCATTCAAGCGACCGAATTGTGGAGCACAGCAGATGACCTTCTCCTGATCAGGAAGCGTGACCCACCCCACAGCCAACTGCGGAGCAATGATGATCCGATTGAATTGGGCCACTTCGGTCAGCGTTTCGAGCACCCGAGTTAACACCGACCTCCCACCCACCATTAACTCAAGCGGAGTCCGGCTGGCCAGGGGGATGATGGCCACTGCCGTTGCGGCATTCCTATCATCAAGCCCGCTCAGATCGAAATGATCTCCAGCAAAGTTTCCAGCCCGCGAAGGTCCTCTGCATTGCGGGTATAAAGACGAGCCTGGTGGGCATGAGCAGTCGCAGCTATAAGCAAATCCATCGTTCTGGATCTAGGTTGGCGACCGGTTGCAGCTACCGCCACTGCCAGCTTGGCATAACTTTCAGCTACAACTTCATCAATGGGAAGGGGCGAGAAACGGCGCTGGATCGAGAGCATCCTCTCCAAACGTTCTGCTCTCCTCAGTCCATCCTTAGCCACCAAAACTCCATAATGAAGCTCAGCCATGGTGGCAACGCTAATCGAAAGCATCTCCTCCAGAGGCAGAAGATCGCCTTCAATCACCACACTGGTATCAAGTATGGCTATCAATACTCCTCGCGCCTCTCTCTTCTCTCCCAAGGATCATGGATAGCTTGATCAATGAGATCTCGATCTCTCTTCCAATCTGGATCTTCAGGTCCAGGAAAGAGATCCGCAATATCTTCAAACTTCCGCCAAACCTTGGCTTTGGCAGGGATCAGTGAAGCCGCCGGCCTTCCGCTAACTGTAATCAGCAGCTC
>JBOHUW010000058.1:0-7303 GCA_050734895.1 Candidatus Dormibacteraceae bacterium
AGCTGTTTGCGCCGCCCCCAGAGAGCCCTGCTCAAGCAGATCAGCACAAGCTAGGGCGGCCTTGTGAAGCGCCCTGCGTTCAAGACTGACCGGGACTGTGGACACGGCGTCGCCAGGTAACGCAGGCTCAGGCATGTTGAGCAGGCTGGTAAGACCAAAGGCTGGGTAATTCGCGCCCCTAGCCACTGCCCACAACCGCCATGCGTAACCACGAGCCGTGTGTAGCTGCTCAAGCGCCCGCCAGTAGGCTCCGCGTTCCAGGTATTTCACGATGTCTGCGAGCGCAATCCAGCCCAAGAACGTCCACTCCTCCACGTCCTGTCTGGTCGAGTGAAATACCGCCGGTTCCCATGGAGCTGCGAGCTGCCCATCCGGATCGTAAAGCGCCATGGCCCCGGGTGGCAGTCCAGGGCGCTGGGTAGCTGGCATCATCACCAAATCGAGCTGGAGGCCGTTCCTGTACTGCACGAACAGCCGTCTATGTGCTCCTCCAGCTCGCCAATTGATGGTTCAACATACCTAACGTATCGCCAAGTTGCGTCGCTAGCTGCGGCAATCGATCCAGGGCAATTTCCCATCTGTCGTCTGCCGCACCGAGGCCAAGATCGAGATCGGATAGAGCGTCAGCTTCTCCACGCGCCAACGAACACGAGAGTTCCAACCAGCGCCACAGAGGGTCACGCTGAACCGTGAGAAGTAGTCGGCTCAGCATCGCTCGATGAACGGCGAGACTCTGGGGTAGCCCTTCCAACCAAACATCAGTCTCCATCACACCATCATTAGATCAGAACGCCACCCCGGAGACGGCTTGTGATCCAACGTCACGTGTGCCCGAACAGTGCCTGCCATCCAAATCCGCCGAGTCGAGCCGGGTTTTCGTGAGCATGTCGTCCCTTCGAGGTTGAAGGTGGTACGTATTGTGCATGAACCGCGGCCCTGGCGAATGATGCCGTGGGTGGCGGGGGCGCATAGCGTGATTGAACTTCCGGCTGGGCGAGTGGCCGAGGAGGGGTTAGTGGTTGGTGATCGTCTTGCTTTATACACTTCCAGTGACGTTTAGGTGTGGATAGGTGTATTGTTGTTTATTATGTCGCGTACAAATATAGAGTTGGATGAGAACTTGGTTGGAAAGATAATGACCCGATATCAAATTAGAACCAAGCGAGGAGCAGTTCAATTTGCCCTCCAGCGGCTGGTTGGCGAACCACTTTCCCAGAAGGCCATATTGCAGCTTGAGGGAACAGGATGGGAGGGCGACCTTGAGGAGATGAGGGGCTCTCGATTCACGCAGTAATGATTCTGGTTGATACCTCTGCGTGGATTGAATATCTGAGAGGTACTGGCAGTAAGGTTCATTACTGTCTACGCGAATATTTGAGCAGCCAGATGGAGTTGGCCACGACTGAGGTAGTAGTAATGGAGTTGCTGGCTGGCGCTCGGAGCCCGAAACATTCTGAACAGCTGCGCCAGCTGATCATGAGCTGTCACCTGCTGCCGATTCAAGGGTTGAATGATTATGAGATGGCCGCCGCTATTTATCGCTCTTGCCGGAGCCAGGGGTATACGGTTCGGAAGGTGGTTGACTGCCTGATCGCAACCGTGGCGATTCGCTGTCACATTCCACTTTTGCAGGCTGATCGTGACTTTGATGCGATGGCTTGCTGTACTACGCTGCGACTTTCAAATCCTGCCCAGCTGATGGATGTTGATAACTGACCAAGACTCCCGTTTAGTTATAAGATAAATCAGCAAAGACGTTTTCTTCTTGCTTGGGGGCGTTTTGGTCTCGACGGAGCAGGAGGTTTTCGGGATTGCGAGCCGAAGGCGTGAGCGTTACAGCGCAAGGCATACAAATGCCAACAAGAACACCGCGTTTGCTGGTGCTCCCGCTCTTGCTCTTGTAGCATAAGCGAGGTTAATTAGTAAACGCCCCGGGATATAAATCCCGGGCGTCGCCCTTGGCCGAGCCGGTAGGCTCAGGTAGCGGCGTTAAAAATTCCGGATTGCCGCTGAGTGCGTATCTCAGGCTCTAAGCGGGACTCTTACTGAGGTTGGCCGTAGCGGATCCCGCCGAGAGGAGCCGAGTGGCGAGATTAAAATCCCGGCTACGCTCGTAGAGATCTCGGGGGACTCTGCTTCGGACGCGGGTTCAACTCCCGCCGCCTCCACCACTCGGAATCCTGAGAAACAGATGATAGTCTGTGAGCATGTCGTCCCTTCGAGGTTGGTTCGAGTCTGAATAGGATCGAGCAATGTGGATATGCTGAGAGAAAATGGAGATTGGGGTTGTTGGACAGATGCCGCTCAACGAATGCGCGGAGGCGGTTTTCGGCGAGTTCGGCGGGACGTCCGGGAATGGCACGGCCGGTGCGAGTGACGTGCTCGTCGCCATTCTCGATCACGCGCCCAACGGTGGGGCGCAACTTGCCGAGCGGCTCGGGCTGGCCACTGTGGACGGAGTGGGGGAACCGGACTTCCCGATCGACCTGGCCGAGTTCACCGAACGAGCTGGTCACGAGGCCGTGCGGCTGGGCATGCCCAGCGTTGGCTGTGAGCATTTCATCCTGGCCTTGCTTGACCTGACCACCGGACAGGCGGCGGCGGCCCAGCTCGGCGCGATTGGCTTGCCGAAGGCGCGGGCCGAACTGCAGGGTATGGTTGCCGAGATCGCGGGCCATGCCTATGCTGAACTCGACTCGGCCCCGGGCGAGCAGGCAGCTCCCGCGGTTGCCGTCGTGTTGGTCGGCCTGCCGGGCAGCGGCAAGAGCACCCTCGCCGAGACGATCGGTCGCACCCTGCGCGCGCCTGTATTCTCGGTGGACTGGCAGCTCGGTGCGCTGACGCCGTTCGGTCTGGTGCGTCCCGACAACGCTGTGCCGCTGGCCGACCACCTGCTCACTGCCGCCATGGCGCGGCAGCTGCAACTCGGCATCGATGTCGTGCTGGACGCCGCCGGTCACCTGCGCCGGACTCGGGACAGCTGGCGGCTGCTTGCCGAGCAGCTCGGCTGTGTCTTCGTCGGTGTCGAATGCGTATGCCCGGACGAAACCATGCACCGCAGTCGGGTTTCCGGTCGTGCACGTGGCATCCCCGGCTGGCCCAACACGGTGTCCTGGGATCACGTGCAGCGGATGCGGGACCGGTGGGAGAGCTGGGATGAACCGCTGAGGCAGTAATAGTCGATTGGAGTGCTAGCAGATTGCTGGCCGCGGTTGGCAATACTGCTGAGCTCTCAGATAACTTCGTCTTTAAAGGTGGGACAGCACTAAAGAGGTGAATCGCCCTGGGAATGATGGAGGCGCGGGAAATTTGCATCAGGCGGCCACTATAGCCTGACAATTGTGATAGTAGCGATCTTCGATTCGAACTCGGCCGGCGGCAGGTAGGCGATAGAGCTGTGAAGGCGGTGCCGATTCCACTATTCCACCCACTTGGCAGTGGCCAGCTCGAGTTGGTCGCGAGTGCGCCAAGGGCCTTGACGATGGATGAGTTCGGCACCTTGCTAACTCCAGCTCTATCTCTGCCGTCTATCTCCGCCTGCTTGATCCACATCCTTAGTGATTCAACTCCCACTCCCGGCTGCCTTGCCACTCGCGGCACTACCCCATAGCTCTCACCATCCTCGGCTACCGTTTGCCGAAACATCCTCACTGCCCTTTGTCGGATCTCCGCCGGATAACGCTACTCCTCTCGACTCTTCCTCTTCGACATTGACTCCATAACCTCCAAAGTTTGGAGCCTCCATCATTCCCAGGGCGATTCAGTCTCCCAGGTGATGAACGTTCACCAGGTGAACGTTCGGTGCGTGAACGCTCATGATCCGGTGTAGAATGCTTGACATGAGGCAATTTGTGGGTCGGCAGCGCGATATGCAAGAACTCAGTGCCCTCCTGGAACGTGTTCGCCGAAGCGGGTCGGGGAAGATGATCGCGATTCGCGGTAGGCGCAGAGTCGGGAAGTCGCGACTCTTGACCGAGTGGCTTCGCCGCCAGGATGTCCCTTACGTGTACTTCGAAGCTGGCCAAGACCCAGAGGCGCGTGAATTGGAGTTATTCAAGCGTGCAGTTGTCGGATCAACGCTTCCAACTGCTGCCAAGATTCAGATCAATGACGCCAGATCGTGGGCCGATGCGCTGGCAGCCCTCGCCACCGGATCAGATCAGGCACGACCAACCGTAGTCGTGATCGACGAATTTCCAAATCTACTGGTCGCCAACCCTGCGCTTGCGGCGCGATTGCAAGTTGTTTTCGACACGACCATCGACGATTCCAAGCCGGTGGTAGTAGTTCTCATCGGGTCAGATCTATCGATGATGGAGCGCCTGTCCTCATATGCGGCACCTCTCTATGGGCGCATTCGCGAGTTCGTGCTTGGGCCGCTCAACCCTCATGACATATATCAGTACACGGGTGCCTCGGCAGCATCAACCTTTGATGCATACCTTCTCACCGGTGGATTTCCAGAACTCGTCGAGACCTGGGAGGAGGCAGACACGGTTGAGACGTACGTGCGACGAGAAGTCCGAAGGCTGTCTCCGTTTGTCGTAGCAGGCGAACGCATTGTGAGTCAGGAATTCCCCTCGGAGACCTCGGCCAAGACAGTTCTCGCCTGCATTGCACAAGGCAGTTCCAGCTTCACCAGCATCTTGAGCACAGCGGGCCTGACTCAACCTACGCTGACGCGGAGCCTCAAAACACTGATTGAGGACAAGCGTGTCGTAGAGGCCTCTGCGCCTATGTCCGTGCCCCGCGACCTTCGTCGACGACTCTACCGGGTCCAGGATCCCTATCTCGCATTCTGGCTTCGATTCATCATGTCGAGTTCCGCCCTTATCGACATCGAGCTGGAGCCTATCGTGACGAGCGCGATCCTGCGCGATTGGACAACATACCGGGGGGCAGCGATCGAACCAGTCATTCGTCAAGCGATCACCCGCTTGATGCTGTCCGATTCACGCTTTGGTGCAGCAACTGCCTGCGGCTCCTGGTGGAGTCGCGATCAGAACACTGAGATCGACCTGGTCGGTGTTGATCGCAATGAGAGTCCGAGGTCAGTGGAATTTGTTGGCTCCATCAAGTGGCGTGAGCGCCAACCTTTCGACAACCACGATCGCTCGGAGCTGCTCAAGGCCCTGGCGGTCGTTCCCGGTGTGACCAACGCAGCCCGTTTGGTGGCAGTGTCCCGATCCGGATTCAGCTGTGTCGATGAGGTTGACATACAGCTCACTCCGGAGGAGTTGCTCGCGGCATTCGCGTAGCGCTTTCCCAGTGGCACGAGCCTATGGGGTTGCCCCGGTAAGCCGGACAGGATGGATGGGTTTGGCAGACCCTTGGCTGGACCGCCGGTCACCTGCGCCGGACTCGGGACAGCTGGCGGTCGCTCGCCGAGCAGCTCGGCTGTGTCTTCGTCGGTGTCGAATGCGTATGCCCGGATGAAACGTGCACCGCAGTGGGTTTCCGGTCGCGCACGCGGCATCCCCGGTTGGCCCAACACGGTGTCCTGGGATCACGTGCAGCGGATGCGGGACCCGGGTTGGGAGAGCTGGGATGAACAGCATCTTGTCGTGGACACCACGCGGCCGCTGACGGACTGCGTGCCGCGCATCCTGGACGAGGTCGCCAGGAATCGGCCCTTCCAGGCCTGACCGGCGAATCTCTGCATTGTCGGAAAGGACACCGCAGAGCAGATCGACCAACAGGGCGATCCAGGCGAACCCTTAATAGGCTCGCTAGAGCCATCGAAGAGGTCTGAGGTATGCTTCGCAGCATTGGATAATCACGACATTGTCTTCGACGAGGTGCAGATCGGCCGCGGAATCCGCCCGGTTGCCCAGCACGGGTTCGTCGTCATCAGCCCAAAAACTATCTCACTATTGGGCAGCAGTCGACAACCTATCGACAGCGCCCCGATCAGTGAAATAACGGCAGGCATAGTCCGTTTCACCAGAGGCCAGACCGTAGCCGTCACCATGAACGCCAAGAAGTACAATTTATCTCCCGGTTGGGGAGCCCGGCCCGGCCCCTTTATTTTGCCCGGAGAAACAAGTCTATCAAGACAGCCGCCGCCTACCTACTGCACCTCATCAATAACGGTGGACAAACCTAGAGGATTGATTCACGAACAGGAGGCTTTCGGGATTGCGAGCCGAAGGCGTGAACGTTACAGCGCAAGGCATACAAATGCCAACAACCGCACCGCAGCTCCTCTTGCGCTCGCAGCATAAGCGAATTTAATTAGTAAACGCCATGGGATATAAATCCCGGGCGTCGCCCTTGGCCGAGCCGGTAGGCCCAGAAGCGGCGTTAAAAATTCTGGATTGCCGCTGAGTGCGTATCTCAGGCTCTGAGCGGGACTCTTACTGAGGTTGGCCGTAGCGGATCCCGCCGCCTCCACCACTTGGAACACTTTAAGAACCGCCCCTGCTGGAGTTGTCGTCATGGGAATTCGGAAGACATGGGTGATAGCTTCAGCGCCATTGCTCGGCCGCTGCTGATTCGATCCCAGCTCACCCGCTGGCTAAAGCCGAAGGCTCTCGATAACCTGGGCGAGGCTTAGCTCGCGGCGGTTGTCGGGCTCGCCGGGCAGGACCACGACACCAGTGAACTTCTTCCCGCCATCTATGAGCAAGTAGGACAGAATGGCCTGATCACCGTCGACCATGCCTGTCACAGCGAAATTGTCGGTGTTGGGCGCGTGGAATCGCACCACCGCGCAGCCGACGTAGGTGGCGTCCGGACCATCCAGAACGCGTCGACGGGTCCAGGAGTTGATGCCGTCGGCGCCGATGACCACGTCGAAGCTTTCTTGCCGGCCGTCGTTGAATGTCACCTCGACAGTGTCGCCGTGGTCGATGAGCGAGTAGACGTTGGCCGGCGATTTTGCCGAGTGGTGGAGCAATGGCGTCAGCGGACTCGCTGGAACGTATCGGCATTGGTCATGGCAGCGTGTGCCCACGGCAGCTTAATGAGCTTTGGAGGTTGTCCCGGCTGTGGCGACTTCACGGCGGAGTCGGTGATTACATGCCAGAGCGTTTCTAATCGTCCCTCGCGCAGGAGGCCGGTGAACGAGGCTATCGTATCGCCGGTCGGTCCTGAGCGGCTGAACGCGAAGTGAGTAACGATTCCCCCTTCCCGGGAGTGCCGGTCTGCCCGCACTGAGAACAGGTTCGGCAGGCGGCTATTGCCAGGAGCTCAGATAGGCGCTGGTAGGAGCGCCTATCCCCGTGACCTCATCATAGCCAGGGGTAGTAGTCGGGGTGTTTAGAGGAGTGGCAGGTGTCTGGCCGCGCAAGGTGTATAGCCC
>JBOHUW010000059.1:0-7297 GCA_050734895.1 Candidatus Dormibacteraceae bacterium
GGACTGGGTTGATGACCCGGACAGCCGGGTGAAGATAATTCGGACCGTCTGGGCGGATCTGCGGGGAGTGGTTCGGATGGCTGGCCGGCTGGTTTCCGGTGCGGCGCGGGTATCGGTGCCGGGGCGAAGCCGTATTGCTCAGCTGAAGCCTGGCCTAGTTGGGCAATTGCCTAGCTTCGCAGCGCTTGGATTTCTGGGGACGCTGGCCTACTTCGGGCTGCACATTGGATTACACATGGGACTGGTTGCATTTCATCTCGTCGTTGGACAGATTCGATAATTCACTAGCTAGTGCCCTGACTCAGAAGTTCGCGAACTTCTATGGTCAGCGGGCCAGTCGACCCAGTAGAGCCGAGGCGATGCCAATCATTGCCGCCGAGGCCAGTAGCAGCACTCCGAAGTCGATCCCCAGGCTAGCGGGGGTACCGATGAGCAAGCCGCGTAATGCGTCGACCTCGTATCCGAGTGGGTTGATGAGATTGATTACCTTCAGCCAGCCGGGCATGAGGTCAACCGGATACAGCGCATTGGAAGCGAAGAACAGCGGCATCGTGATCGCCTGGCCAATGCCCATCAGTCGGTCCCTGGAGAGCACCAACCCGGCGATGGTGATTGATAGACAGCAGAAGAACGCCGAGCCTAGAATGACGACGAACGCCATGATCAGCAGTTTAGCCGGGTTGGTGGTCAGGTGCACGCCCAGTAGCATTGCAAACACCAGGATGACCAAGGCCTGTAGCAGCGCCCGGATGCCGGCGGCGAAGGCCTTTCCGGTGATCAACGCAACTCGTGGAGTGGGGGTGACCAGCAGTTTGGCCAGCACTCCGGCGTCGCGTTCCCAGATAATCTGGATGCCATAGAAGATCGCGATGAACAGCGCCGACTGGGCCAGAATGCCAGGAGCGAGGTAGGCCAGGTAGGGTACATTGCCGGTCGGGATGGCGTGCAGCCGGGTGAAGGTCTCGCCGAAGATCAGCAGCCAGAGGGCCGGTTGGATTGCCCGGATGACCAGTTCGGTGCGGTCGTGGCGTAACTTCTGAAGTTCGACCAGGCACATCGTAGTGACCCGGGAGACGACTAGCCGGGGCAGGCCACCGCGGGGCAGCTCAGCCCAGTCGGTGGACAGTACGTCGAGTTGCGCGGACATTATTGATCTCCTCTCTGGGGTGGTCATTTAGTTGGTCGCCGGTGGTGGCCCGGAACACGTCATCCAACGTGGCTGCCAAGCCGATCCCTGCCTTGAGTTCGGCCGGGGTGCCCTCGACGCGGATCCGACCCCGGTGCATTAGGGCGATCCGGTCACAGTGTTGATCGGCTTCGTCCATGTAGTGAGTAGTTACTAGGACTGTCATCCCGGTTGCATTTTGGACTTCGGCGATGTGTTCCCACACGCTGGCCCGACCGATCGGATCGAGTCCGATTGTGGGTTCGTCGAGCACTAGCAGCCGGGGCGCATTGACTAGTGCCTGGGCCAGCTCCAGGCGGCGAATCATGCCTCCCGAGTAGGTGCCGGCCGTACGTGCGGCGACCTCCGCTAGTCCGACCGATTCCAAGGCGGAATTTACGACCTGACGACGCCGGGCGCGAGGTACGTCGAACAACCGGGCGAACAGCGTCACGTTTTCCCGACCGGTTAACGCCGCGTCAGCGGAAAGCTGTTGTGGAACATAACCGATCAAGCGGCGCACCGCGAGCTTGTGCTTGGCCACGTCTACCCCTAGCACCTTGATTGTTCCAGGCGGAGCCGGCAGCAAGGTCGTGATCAGACGGATGGTGGTGGTCTTGCCGGCGCCGTTGGGACCGAGCAGCCCAAACACTGTCCCGGTCTCGATTTCAAGGTCAATGCCGCCGACCGCTAACATGTCCCCGAAGCGATGCCGGATGTTGATCCCTTGCACAGCGAGTAGATTGCTCATGGTTGCTCACCGGTATCGAGGATGGTGACCAGCGTCCGCAATACCGGCAGTGCTTGGGCCAGGGCGTGGCGGTCGGCGCTTGTTAGGGTCTTTATGCCCCCGGCGAGGAGTTCGATGCGCGCCTGGTGCCAGGAGGCTAACCGTGCGGAGGCGGCCTCGGTCAGCCAAAGCTGGACCGATCGGCGATCGTCAGGATCGGCGTTGCGTAGCAGCATTCCACGGCCGATGAGCTGATTGACCAGTGTGCTCACGGAGTTCGCTGCCAGATGGAGGACGCGCGCGGCCGAAGCTACCGTGATTCCTGGCTGTTGTTCGACTACCCGCAGCAGTTCGACCTGGGCGCCTCGCAGGGGTGAGTCCGGCAGAGTCGGGCGTAGCTTCCGCCTTACCAGGCGGCGCAGGGCGGTGATGGTTGACGTCAGCTCCTCGCCCAGCAGTGTCGGATCGGGAATTGTCATATGACTATATTAGCTCTTATTGAGAGCTAATTGTGGCCGGAGATGGAGCCGAGAACGTGCGCGGCAGTGTGGGTCCGACCGAACACTTGAATTTAGGAGATACCCTTTTCCCATGTATGCCATGCAATATGAGATTGCGCTGCCCGCCGACTACGAGGAGGTGTTGCACCTATGCACTCCCGAGTTGGAGAATCTCGACGTGGGCAAGCACTGGTAGTTAGGACCTGAGATCGAGAGGTGCATCCCTGTCAGAATTGGTGGGTGACTACATCCTTTGCTTCACTTATTCGTCAGCGTCCGGCGCCGATCGGCACAATAATTTCGACCGATTCGGTTGAAATTGCTGACCTGCTGGCCGGCTGTGGATTCGATTGGCTGTTCCTTGACGCTGAGCACGGCGTTCTCACACTTGATGGTGTGCCGCAGGTTCTCTCCGTTGTACAAGGTCGGGTCCCAGCCTTAGTTCGAGTTCCCGATCACCAGGAGGCTTCGATCAAGAAGGTGCTTGATGCAGGAGCCGACGGAATCATCGTTCCGCAGGTCAATTCAGCCCAAATCGCAGCCCAGATTGTAGCGATGGCGAAATATCCGCCTTTGGGCTCCCGGAGCGTTGGTGTAGGCCGTGCCCACCGCTATGGGCATCGGTTTTCTGACTATCTCAGGACAGCTAATGAATTGACATCGGTGATTCTACAAATCGAAGATCGGGATGCGGTTGACAATATCGAAGAGATCATTGCCATAGATGGAATCGATGGCGTCTGTATTGGTCCATATGATCTTTCGGGAAGTCTAGGCTGTGTCGGTGACATTGCCAACTCGATGGTCCAGGATGCGATTGCCACAATTCGAGCCGCCTGCGCCCATATGGGGATGCCGGTTGGCATCCCTGGTCTCACCGCTGAAGCCGGCCGATCATTTGTTGAAGCAGATTACGACTTCATGACCGTTGGCATTGATCTCTCCTTGCTTGACATGGCGGCTCGTCAACTTCTTGGTGTAGTGCGAGCAGGGTGATCGTTGATTAAAACTGGGGGATCTGAGGGTGAGCAAGCGACGGATGTGGGTGGGGGAGAGCCTCGAGTTGTTCTACACTTATTCGGTGCAGAGAGGCCTCTTCGCGCTAAGCGCTCTAAAAATATCGAAGGCGCTCTCCCTCCTGATCAGCGCGGCGGCTTGAGCAGGTAATGGAGCAGGTAATCGATCGGATAACCGTTGCCGAGCTGTCCAAAATGGCGATGAGCATGTATGGCGACTTCGTCAAGGCGGTAGTAGATCTGCAGAGAAAAGTCTTGGTAGTAGATGCCGAGATGCATGCCGATGAAGAGCTGTATTTATTGGAGGCCGGCTCCACCCAAACTGATTTGTGGGGGATCAATCTGTATCCGGAGAAGTTTGGCGAGGAGGACTTTGTCGAGTTTGATTCGATGATCAATATCCGACCTCGACAGCAGAATAGATCTCGTGGTGTAGAGGATGAGAATTTGCGGCGGCAAATCATTGCCTTGGTGGCATCTATGGTCGAGGCGTGAGTAGTGAGGGATATTCTGTAGATCGGGCACGGTGGGGGCGATTGAGCATCTTTGAACAGATGGGCAACATTTATAGTGAGGTGGGGAGGTCATTCAAGGCCCGATGCCGCCAAAATGAAGCTGAATGTGAGAGAGCGGTGGCTCGGGCACTTGATTTATTTGAAGCCACCACCACCCCGCTTATTGCCTGTAAATCCCCCCAGGCAAAAGAAATACTCCGGGCCAAAGAAGAGTATTTGAATGCTCTTTATGGAGACGGCAGAGACGACAAAAACATAGATGGCCTGGATCGCTATTTTATGCAGTTTGCGATTGCCGCTCGGCTCAACCATTGACCAGGACCATTGGTGGTATTACAGAGAGGAAGCCGGACCGAGTCGGCCGATCAAAGTGGTGGTACTGTATAACCAGAAGAGAGGCCGGCTTCGGACGGCCTTTCCGAGGAGAAATATGCCGTGAAGCTAACAATCGGCGGGATCACTTTTGATCAGGTAGTCTAAGATCAGTATTCTGATGTGCTTTACCTTCATGTAGGTGAACCTGGGATGGCGGTGGATTTCGATGAATCTCCCGAAGGTCACGCTCTACGCTTCAATCGATCAGGACAGCTAGTTGGTTTAACCCTCCTTAACCCCCGTTACTGGCTGCGGTATTTAAGGTGGCCTGAGGGAATCAACTCGTGTATGGGCGGAGGGTCAGCTTGACAGCGCCGCAAAGGCCTTGTCGATCAGATCCGGCAGGGTAGCATTCTCGGAATTTTCGACCCAGATAATCAATGCCGTGGTCAACGTTGCCAGAGCGACCCCGGCCAGTACTCGTAGCCGAAGCCTGGAGGGATCCTTATCTGGATTGTCGGAGCTGGCGGTGGGCTCCCGCTCCGCGAGTGCGGCAGTGAACAGCTCCTGGGTGGCGTATTGGTTCTCCCACATCCTCGCGCGCAGCGCCGGTGTGCTAACGGCGAGTCGGGTCCGAATGAGCAAGGTCTGGAGCTCGGCGTCCGGCATCGAGCGCAACATCGTTACCAATCCCTGCTGAATGGCGGCTAACGGATCCTCGGCGTCGGGCCGGTCTCGGATCAGCTGGGTGATAAGCGGGTCGAAATCGTCAGTTTCGACGACTGATTCTTTAGTTGGGAAGTAACGAAAGAACGTCATGTGCGAAATGCCCGCCGCGGCGGCGATTCGCTCGACTGTTGTGACCTCATAGCCATCGGCGACGAATAGCCGCAGCGCATGTTCCTGGATGGTCCGCCGGAGCTGCTGTTTGCGCTGCTCTCGTCGGCCGATCGCCGGGCTGTTCATGAGATTCTGGCTTGGGGCTGGTGGTGCAAGGCGCTGGAGATCCACTGTCCGAGGTTGGTGGGTTCACGTCCTGACCAAGCGAGGTGTGCGTCAGGCCGGACTAGCAGTGTATTGCCGTTCGAATTCGTTGTGACGAGCCGAGCCACAAGGTCCGCGCCGAGGTGATGCCGAGCCGCTGCAGTTAGGGCCTCACTCCCTGTTGTGGCGGGAGCAAGCAGCGCCCAGCGCGGTCCCAACTCGGCGTGCAGCCGGGTAACCTGGCCGTTTTCGTCGGTGCAGGGCAGGTCGGGCACTCGATCCCCGGGTTGCAGGCCCCGGCCCCTCCACGAACGCGGGGCCAGTGGTCCACCGCGGTAGCTTACCTTCAGCTGGGAGGCCTGCTCCCAGATCAGCCGCTGTACGAGCGACCGGTTGATCAGTGGGACGAATACGTAATCGCGTAGCATTCGGGCCAGCGCGTTACTGCCGAGCACCAGGCCGGTCAGTGAGCTGGTCGATTTCACTACTCCCTCGGCTACTGGGCGACGCTCGGCCGAATACGTGTCGAGCAAGGATTCGTTCGCGCGCCCGCCGGCGACCAGAGCTAGCTTCCAGGCCAGGTTTTCGGCATCGCCGATTCCCGTGTTCATCCCCTGACCGCCTAAGGGGCTGTGGATGTGGGCAGCATCTCCGGCCAGTAGAATGCGGCCGGTGCGATAGCAATCGGCCAGCCGACGGTGGATCCGGAAGGTGGATACCCACTCGTAACTACGGATCTCGCTGGCAGCATGTCGCCGCAAGAGGCTGGCCAGCTCCATCTCTGGTGCTGGTGCGTCGGTGTTCGGGGACGGGGCAATCAGTCGCCAGAGATCCTCGCCGGGCAGAGGGAAGGCCCCGAGCAGCTCCTGGCCGTCCAGCCATACCGCGACCGAGTCGTGGGGGCGTTTGAGATCAGCATGCACGTCGGCAAGTAGGAACCGCTCGGCCAGCGGAACTCCGGGGAAGCCGATCCCAGCGGCAGTTCGGACCACACTGTGGGCGCCGTCGCAGCCGATTATCCAGCTGGCCCGTAGCCTCTTGCCGTCGCGCAGAGCAACCGTGACGCCGTCGTCATCCTGTTTGAGCGTGCCGACCTCACAACCCCATTCGACCGTCCCGCCCAGCTCCGTCAACCGATTGCGCAGTGCCGCCTCGATCTTGGCCTGGGAGATGATCAGGCCGGGTCTGGGTACCAGCTGAGTCGGTTTGCCGAATGCTAGGTGGCCCAGCTCCCGCCCCCCGATGCTGATGACAATTTGATGGATGGGCTGGCTGTGGGTGGGGAGGTCGGCCAGCGCGCCGAGCCGGTCCAGGACCTCGATACCACGAGGTTGCAGGCCGAGTGCACGGGAGGTAACTGCCGGGGTGGGGGCCCGATCGATTACTCGCACCGGGACGCCGGCTGCGAGCAATCCGCATGCTGCTACTAGCCCAGTCGGCCCGGCTCCGACGACAACTACAGGTGATGGATTCATCTCTGGCTCCTCGTGTTAGTCGCTAACGCGTTATAGGCTAACATGTTTTGGAGGTTAACGCGCGCCGTTCAGCCCTCGGCGGCCTCGACCGTGTGCTGGAGTAGCAATGCTGTGGTTACTGGTCCGACGCCTCCCGGTACCGGGGTGATCGCAGCGACTCGCTTGGCTACGGCCGAATCCACGTCGCCGACCAATCCTCTATCGGGTGTGGGATTGGTCCCCACATCGATTACTGCAGTGTTGGCGCTAACGTGATCGGCGGTCAGCAACCCTGCCTTACCGACGGCCGCAACCAGGATGTCCGCCCTCTGGGTATGTGCGGTGAGATCGCGGGTGCCCGAGTGGCACATTGTGACCGTGGCGTTTCGAGCCAGCAGGAGGAGGGCGGCAGGCTTGCCCACCACGGTGGAGCGTCCGACAACCACGGCATGACGACCAGCGATCTCGATTCCATGGTAATCGAGGAGTCGTACTACAGCTTCGGCAGTAGCCGGTGCAAAGGCGGTCAGCCCGGCGGTGAGCCGGCCCAGCGATAGTGGGTTGACACCGTCTACGTCTTTCGTGGGAGCGATGGCCGAAGCCAGGTCGGCCATCGCG
>JBOHUW010000060.1:0-7251 GCA_050734895.1 Candidatus Dormibacteraceae bacterium
ACCCCCGAGCAGCTACTCACTTGTCGCACCGCCGCCCCTGATCGGGTGAGTTACTTTGATGCTCTTTGTGCCGGGGGCTATCCAGCAGTTCAGCGAATGGCTCCCCGAACCCGCCGGCGATGGTTCGCTCGTTATGTGGAAACCGTACTGGCACGGGAGATCGAATTGGTAGCCGACATCCGCCGGGCTGGGGCGCTAATGTCGATGGTTAGATATCTCGCTGCGACCACGGCCCACGAGTTCGTGCTTACTGCGGCGGCGGAGCGGGTCGGTATCGACAGAGAGACTGCCCAAAACTATTTAATGTGGCTGGAGACGGTCTTCCTAGTCCATCACATCCCTGCCTGGCGCCGCAATCTCGTGGCGAAGGTGATTAGGCGACCCAAGACCTATTTAACCGACACCGGAGTCGCCACCGCTCTGCTGGCGAAGGATCCGACAGTGCTCATGCAGCCTACCGAGGCGGCAACCGGTGCCCTCTTCGAGACCTTCATTGCTAACGAGCTCTCCAAGCAGCTCACCTGGAGCCTGACGCCGGCCCGGTTGTACCACTTCCGCGATAGCGATGGTGCCGAAGTCGATCTCGTGCTCGAGGCGGATGATGGCCGAATAGTAGGGATCGAAGTGAAGGCGACATCTACGCCGCGGGCGGAGGATTTTCGTTGGCTGGTCAAGATGCGAGACCGGCTCGATCAGGTGGGCGGGCATTTCATCGCCGGGATCGTGCTCCACACCGGTAAGCGACGCTTGCCATTTGGAGATCGTCTCATGGCCTTACCGGCGAGCGACCTCTGGAGTTAACCGGCTAGCGAGTCGGCTGTGCCGGAAGCCGTAATAGTGGCGTTTTCGGTCGATGAGGTGTTTGCGAGGGGCGGTGGCGAAGATGCCGTACAGCGCGAAGACAGGGAAGGCTCATCTCTACGCCCCAGTGCTTGGCCTAGTCGACAATGCGGGAGGCGGCGTGCTGGGGGCCCTGCTCCCTGGCCTTCCGATAGACCCCTCCGAGTTGGAATCCCGCAAGGGGTATCATACGGCGCACTATTTGGATTGCCGAACCAAGATCTGCAGGTCCCTTTCCCGCCAATGATATTTCTCGAGGTCCGATCGTTCGAGGCGATTCAGCCGCTGGTGCGCGGCGACTTCGGACCAGGCAGCTTAAAAACATCTAATTAGGACAAATCTCTAAGAATCGATACGACAAATCCCTAAGATTGAGGTCGACAAATCTCTAAACTTAAGCCTATGGTCAACCTCCTGCCTCGCTCTGTTCAAGCTCGATTAGACGATTATGCTGACTCCTTTCGAGTGGTAATCATCAACGGACCACGCCAATCAGGCAAGACTACTCTCCTCCATCTTCACCGGCAGCAGTCAGGAGGGGATATGCGATCGCTCGATGATCCGACGATACTGCGGGCAGCGATCCAGGATCCCTTGGCTTTTGTCCAGGATGGGCCACGTCCTCTATATATAGATGAGATACAGCTGGGTGGTGACCCTCTGGTTAGAGCAGTCAAGCTCATAGTAGATAGAGAATGGGCGCCTGGTCAGTTCATCCTCTCCGGCTCGACCCGCTTCCTGACCGTGCCGACACTCTCTGAGTCGCTTGCCGGAAGGGCCGGTCTTATCGAGCTCTGGCCGCTGAGCCTGAGGGAGCGTACAGGGAGTAAACACAGCTTTATTGATCAACTTTTCAACAACCCGGCTAGGCTTCGGGGCCCCGTCTCATCCTGGTCTCGGGCCGATTATCTGAACGTTATCTGTGAAGGAGGATATCCGGAGGCTCTCCGTCTCCAGTCTCCGGCCATCCGCCAGGAGTGGTTCAATAGCTATCTCGACACTGTGATTCAGCGTGACATACGCGAGTTTGCCCACCTCCAACAGGCCCGTGCCCTCCCCGCTCTGCTGGCACTAATCGCTGCCCGGGCTGGAAGCACGCTGGCCATGGCTGACCTGGGGAGATCGTTGGGAGGCATCAGCGGAGATACCGTGCGCAACTATCTTTCTTATCTGGAGATGGTATTCCTGCTTGGGTATGTCCCGGCCTGGTCGACCAATCTGACGACCAAGGTAGCACGTACCCCCAAGGCATACCTGATCGATTCAGGTCTGGCAGCTCACCTGTTGCAGGCGACTCCAGCCGGCCTCAGCAGTCCTGGCCATCCAGCGCTGGGAGGACTGACCGAAACCTTCGTATTCAGCGAGCTGACCAAGGCAGTCTCCTTGGCCGAGACCTCGGTTACCCTCCGCCATCTCCGCGACCGAGATGGACGTGAGATCGATTTCCTGCTCGAATCCCGAGATGGACGAATCGCCGCTATCGAGGTTAAGGCGAGTATGTCACCTCCCGGCGACGCAACACGTCACCTGAGCTGGCTCCGTGATCGTCTGGGAGATCGCTTTGTGGGCGGGGTGATGCTGTACTTCGGCACTCACTCCCTCTCCCATGGTGACCGTATTCTCGCCCTACCCCTCTCTGCTCTCTGGGGGAATATCGGACTCTGAACTGCTATGCAGTAATCGACAGGTATCTATTATCTAAATGATCATGTGTGCGGCCCATCGCCTCTGGCACAGGTGGGTGCGTCGAGGAGGCAAGACGATACTTGCTCTCCTGCTCAGCGGGGTAGTCGTGATGACCGCTTATCTGGCCTTTGTGGCGGTGCGGCGGGTACAGCCGCTCACGTTGCCCATTCCAACCGGCCCTTACCAGGTCGGCAGAGTCGCGTTCGACTGGACCGATCACAGTCGCATCGACCCACTCGCAGGGCAGCGTGGCACGCCTCGCAAGCTGTCAGTCTGGTTGTGGTACCCGGCAGCATCGCATGTCACCGGACAGCCCGCGCCGTACGTACCAGGTGCATGGGGAAAGCTGCACATGAAGACGCCGTGGCCAGGAGTGTTCGAGGGTAGCTTTGACGCTATCCGCGGTCATTCGCTTGCGGGCGTGCCGGTCGCCGACGGTCAGTTTCCGATCGTGGTGTTGGAGCCGGGCATGGGGTTCGCCGCGCCATACTACAACACGTTTACCGAGAACCTGGCGAGCCATGGGTATCTGGTGGCTGGAGTCACTCCCACCTACAGCGCTAACGTAACCGTCCTGGATGAACATGTGGTAAGTTCAACCAAGGCCGGCAACCCGGACGATTTCGATGCTGCGGAGGGGAATCGTCTCGTCGACGTGTGGGCTGCTGACGCGCGATTCGTTGCCGACAAGGTGGCCGCACTCGATCGCTCCGGGAAGTTTGCCGGACGGATCAATTCCCTGCGAACCGCCTATATAGGACACTCGTTTGGCGGTGCGACGGCGCTGGAGGCGTGCCGCACCGATTCCCGCTGCGCCGGCGCAGTCGATATGGACGGCACCCAGTTCGGAACGGTCGTGCGCACCGGTCTCAACGCTCCGCTGATGATCCTGGGCGCTCAGAATTCCTGCGTGACCGGTACCTGCCGTCCGGCAGATGCGGCGGATTATGCAACGCTCGACGCGGCTCAATCACTGCTCGCTGCCAGCGTAGGCCCAACCTGGTGCTACGCCATCGACGGAACTAAGCATTTCAACTTCAGTGACCACGCCGCCTTCTATCTGGCGGCCCCGATGCGCAGCCTGCTCCCGCTGGGCCACATCGACGGCGCCCGTGGATTGGTGATCCAGAACGCCTACCTGGTCGCGTTCCTAGATCACACGGTCCGTGCCACACCGCAGCCGTTGCTGACCGGCCAATCCAGAGCCTATCCGGAGGTGCGAGTTCAGCGCATGCCGAGGACTTGAGCAGCGAGTTTTGGCTTGCAGAATTTAGTGATCTTCTGGGTTATTAGGCCTTGATTGTGGCGAGCGATTTGGCCATGGCGCGCGATGGCGTCTTGCGAAAACGTTTGCTCGGCCTAATCGGTCTCGCGATGAGCATGCTCGACCCGACAGCTGGCTAAGGCTGGTGCGCAAACACTTCTCATCATTTGAATAAATTTTGCGGACTATATCTTTGTGATATACTTGTCGGGAAGTTAATCATGAAGGCTGTAAGCTCTCCGGTATCGATAGCCAAGCTGTTTCGCAATGGTCGAAGCCAAGCTGTTCGGCTGCCCCGTGATTTTAGATTTCAAGGAGACCGCGTGCGGATCCGTCGAGTTGACAATGGTGTCCTTTTGGAACCGGTCCTTGAAATCGATGAGTGGTTTGCCGAACTCGATCGGTTCGCCCATGTTCCATTTATGAGCGAAGGACGAAATCAACCGAGCACACCCGTTGCTGATCCATTCGCGTGACCTATCTCCTCGACACCAACGTCTGCATTGACCTCCTCAGAGGGCAATCAACTCAGATCAGGATGCGGTTCAAGGAGATAAGCCTTGGCAACTATTTGATAGCCATATCGATAGTCGTTCTGTTCGAATTGTGGTATGGCGTTGCCAAGAGCACACGGCAACAGGAAAACACTCAAAGGCTAGGGATTCTCCTTGCCGGCCCTATTGAAATCCTTTCCCTCACGCCGGAAGATGTCCAAATGGCCGGTCAAATTCGCGCCGAGCTAGAAGCCAAAGGGAACTCAATTGGAGCCTACGATGTTCTAATCGCGGGCCAGGCACTGCAGCAACAAGCGATATTGGTAACTGCTAACACTTCAGAATTCACGAGAGTTCAGGGGCTCAAGCTAGAGGATTGGACCAACTAGGGTTGATTTGGAAGAGCGCGTGGGGCCGTTGCGCATGTACCAGACATCTTCCCGCTTCGGTGCGGGTTGCCAACTTTGCCGATTCCCCGCGTACTTTCCCCATACCTTGTCACTCCACGCAGATGTTGGCCACGGCCACCTTCCGAAACAGATGAGGCGAGGCGATGGCGCTGGATGGGTATTGGGCGAGTTTAGCTTGAAACTCCGGAGCCCCGAAGGCGTGACGGAAGTGATCAACGGATTCCCATACGGCCACGTTGAGGAACACACAGCTGCCACCGATGCCACGAAGTAGCTGGGTGGAGATGAAACCAGGCTGACGCTTGAAGTAGGCGGCATCGTCCGACCAGGCGGCGAGGAACTGATCCACATCCCCAGGATCGACGTTGAACTTATTAACCAGCAGCACTGAGCCATCGTCGTCGCCTCCTAGCTGTTCGGCAAGAGTGACGCTCCGATCCATCTCTGTCATCTTCATCATGTCATTGACCTCTTATGTTCATCTTCGGGTTGATCCCCGAACGGTTTTGCTATTGCGGACGAGAAAGTTCCTCTCTAAGTGAGGTTGTCGTAGATCCGATTGAGGACGCGGAGGGCGGAATCCAGCTCTGCCGAGCCCAGTCCATCGGTACCGCGCTGGAGAATGTCGAGTGCGAGGGGGACGAGGCGGGGCCGGAGGGCGCGGCCCTCGTCAGTCAGGAATATCAATGTCACCCGCCGGTCGTTCGGTGCTGTCTGCCGGACGATCAGCGCCTTGTCTTCGAGTCGATCGAGGATCCTGGCCGTGTTCGGGGGGTCCTTGAACGTCCTCTCGGCCAGCTCTCGTTGGGATAGCCCGTCCTGCTCCCAGAGGCGATTCAGCACTGCCCACTGCTGGGGCGTGACGTCGTGGGGTGCCAGGGCTCGGTCGAGTGCCACCTCCAGTCTCATGGCCGTCCGGTTGATCACGAAACCCAGCGAGCGATCGAGGTCAAAGTCATCGTTACCTGATATTGTGGTGGGAGAAGAGTTTGTTGTCTCGACCATGATTGTTGTGACAATTATGTCTGATATCCTCAGCTATGTCAAGTTGAGATGATCCGCTCCCAGAGGAGTCGTCCGTGGCTAAGCTGGGTGGCTCTCCTAATCCCCTATCCCCCCACCTCCAGCTGCCACGCTCGCATTCGACCAGCCCACCGACGGAATCTGGGCCAGCGATCATTTCGGTGTCGTCGTCGATGTCGAGATCGGCGGCAACGTTTAAGCTGGACGGCTTACAAGATCTGTAGACAGCTGGGGGCTTCACCAGAGATAGAAGCGGCGGTCCATCTTATGGGTATTCCACCTACTGCTTTTTGCTAAGGCATCCAACGTCGCCGCCACCTTCGCCCACCTGGAGCGGCGCATGATCGGGCAGCTAACCGCGGAGGTCTCGCTCCCCAAGGTGGGGCGCCGGAATCCGCCTGGTGCGGTCAGCAGCACGATGAGCTTTCATTGATCTCGCACAGGTGGGCGGTAACACTTCCTTTAAAGATCTCTTAAACCCCTCTGTTTTATTACCTTCGGTCAGCTTCTACTGTGGTTAGTAAGAGTTCGAACTCATTACTCAACAACATTTTTTAGGAGGTAACAGCAAGATGAGCGATTTTGATAGGGACCGCGGTCGTGACGACCACCATGGGTGGCGATTGGAATGGGACTGGGGCCATCACGAATGGCTACGCCGCTGGTTCTAGCCGCCACATTTAGCGGGCACCCGCTAAATAAGTAGCGACCTTTCCTTGCAATTAATAGAGGTGTCCAAAGCCCACTTCGGGCACCTCTCAACCACTCTCTAATGTTAAGGATGAACTCATGAAATGCCAACAACCGTCCGGGGCGGTAGCGGTCACTACCGTATCCCGGGATCTACCCAACGATCACTCGGTCGAGGTGGTAATTCCAGTCTACAACGAAGAGCGAGTGCTGGCTGACAGCGTTCGCCGCCTGCACGCCTACCTCCTCGGCAACTTTCCCTATCAGTTCCGCATCACTATCGCCGATAACGCGAGCAGCGATGCCACCGGCGATATCGCGAGATGGCTGGTCCGAGAGCTGCCTTACGTCCAGGCGGTGCATCTGCCTCGTAAAGGCCGTGGCCGGGCGTTGCGCCAGGTATGGAGCGGCAGCGATGCTGATGTGGTGGCCTACATGGACGTCGATCTCTCCACCGATCTGGACGCGTTTCTGCCTCTGGTGGCGCCGCTGCTGAGCGGACACAGCGATTTGGCGATCGGTACCCGGTTGGGTCGTGGTGCTGCCGTGGTGCGCGGTGCCCAGCGGGAGCTGATCTCGCGTTGTTACAACCTGCTGCTGCGGGCGACTCTGCGGGCCCGGTTTTCTGACGCTCAGTGTGGCTTCAAGGCGGGACGTACCGAGATCATGCAGGCGTTGCTGCCTGAGGTGAAGGACGAGGAGTGGTTCTTCGATACCGAGTTGCTGGTGCTTGCCGAACGCAGTGGGTTGCGGATTCATGAGGTGCCGGTGGACTGGGTTGATGACCCGGACAGCCGGGTGAAGATAATTCGGACCGTCTGGGCGGATCTGCGGGGAGTGGTTC
>JBOHUW010000061.1:0-7246 GCA_050734895.1 Candidatus Dormibacteraceae bacterium
TCACCCCATAGACCGACACCATCTGATCCTCCACCGTACCTAGAGGATAGGGAAACTGAACCCGCTGCTGATCAGCCCGCGCAGCGGGAACTGAATCTTGGATGTCCACCCCCAGAAACTGGACCCTGCCCCGCAGTCGAGTCGCTGCCGACTTCAGCACCCCCGCCTCATCCCGACAGGAGGCGCACCAGGAAGCCCAAAAATTGACCACCACCGGCTGCCCGCGGTAGCTGGAAAGCCGAAGCGGAGCCCCACCGCCCAGCGGACGAAGCTGGAAATCGGGAGCCGGGTGGCCAACCACCTGGGTGTCCCTACCATTCGCCGGATGAAACAGCCCCCAGCCAAGGGCGGCAGCGAGCAAGATAATCGCTCCACCGGCACCCAACCCCGCCAATCTTTTCATGACCAGCCCAGTCTACGGCAGCAGATAAATCGCAGCAGGTTAACTTGCCGCCCATTCAATCAATAGCTGTGCTTTACTTATAGAATGCAAACCAAGCAAAAACGGAGGCGCGGATTCACTCGGGTGTCTAGCAAAGGACAAATTACTTTACCCAAAGCAGCACTCAGAGCCACCGGAATCGATGCTGGCGATGAACTCCAGGTACAAATCGAGGAGAATCACTTAATCCTTAAACCGGAAATAAGCCTAGCCGAACGTCGAATTGCCGCCATTGACAAGATTGCCGGAAGTATGCCAGGAGTTTTTCAACCAGGGCATCTGGATCGGCTGAGAAATGAATGGCGGTAGTTGTCCTTGATGCCAGTGTTGTCATCGCACTAATAAGTCCAGAAGATATTCACCATCTCTCAGCGGTCCATTCGCTTAAATTCCACGCAGGCGACTCTCTCTACCTGCCCGCCTCGGCATATTCCGAATGTTTGGTAGTACCAAATCGACAGGACCAAGTTCAGGATGCCAAATCTAGGATTCAAGAGCTATTCCTGAAAATCATACCCATATCTGAAGTCATCGCCGAAATAGCCGCAGAACTCCGCTCGCAGCACAGCTGGTTACGTTTGCCTGATGCAATGATTCTGGCTTGCGCAAGGTCAATACAAGCCGAGGTGTTATTGACCGGAGATAAAAAGTGGCAAAAACTTGACCCCTCAGTCCGGCTGCTCTCCTGAGCCATCGCCCCTAACCCCCATCTCACGGGCCGGTAACAAGCGCCAAGGCGCGACTGAGCTGGGCATCCTGCGCCGGATCCGAGCCTTTCTCGGCGACGTCAAACATCGGCTGAGTGGAACTGAGTGGCACCTCGATATCCGGCTTCAACCCCTGGTGATCAACCGAACGGCCGTCAGGGAGGAACCAATGCTCAACCGTGAGGTGGAGATCCCCACCCCCGGCCAATGGATAATCCTCCTGCACCGATCCCTTCCCGAAACTCTTCTCTCCCACCAGCTGGGCACGGTGATGCACCGAGAGCGAACCGGCGACAATCTCCGAGGCCGAGGCGGTATCTCCGTCGATCAGCACCACCACCGGAAGTAGGGCGGCCGGGTGATCTCCACTCACCTCGGTTTTCTCCACTCCCGAGCGGCCTCGGGTTTCCAGCGCTTCTCCGGAATCGACAAAACGGCTAATCACCGAGGTGGCCGCCGTTACCAAACCGCCCCCGTTACCGCGGAGATCCAAAATTACTCCGGAGGATCCGGGGAGCCCGGCTCGCAGCTGATCGTCAAACTCCTTGCTGGTGGAATCGCCAAATTGGTAGATTCGCAGATAAAGTACCCGATGGGCGAGGTGGGTCGACTGCACCGTAGGAGTAGTAAAGATCTGCCGTTTGATTACCGATTCCAGCTGTTTACCCGCTCGCTCGACGGTTAATTTAACTGAATCTCCCGAGGAGCTAATGATCAGGTCGGTCACCTCCGCCCCATTCAGTCCGGCCACTTTTTTGCCCCCGATCTCCAGCAGAACATCTCCCTGGTGCAGCCCGGCACGTTGGGCTGGAGAGTTGGGCAGCACCGCGTGAATAACGCTTACTCCCCCCTGGTTGATAACCGAGATTCCGATAATCCCGCGATGCTGCCCAGTGTATAGATCCTGCTGCCGACGATACTCCTCAGGCGTTAAGTATTCGGTAAAGGGATCCTTTAACCCCTTTACCACCCCGTCAAGGCCGGAATTGGTTAGTTTCCTCAGGTCAACCCCGGGATCATAGTACTGCTGTCCGATCAGGCTCAAGACCGCATTGAATTGAGCCGCCCCGGAGGGTTGCGGGGTGAAGGTAATAAGCGAGACAAACTCCGGATACTGCTGATCGAACTCGATCCCGGCAATGAATATGGCAATCAGCAGTAAGGCTAGGGCGGTCGACCGCCCAACCGACCGGAAAAGGTGGCTACCCCTCCCCCGCCAGGGGGGAGGAATAAAGCTCAGTTCACCTCACGGTAGTCGGCGTCAACCACTTCGCCCTCTTCGGACGGCTTCTCGTCACCGGCCGCACTCTGGTTGCCGTTGGCCGAGTTAGAAGGCTGGTAGATGTGCTGCCCCACCTTCTGAAGGGATTGATTGAAGTCATCTATCGCCTCGCGCAGCGTCTTGGCATCGGCGCTTTCCTTGATCGCCTCGCGTAGCGTTTCCATCTTCGCCTCGACCTCACTTGATACCTCGGCCGGAATGCGCTCCGCATTCTCCTTCAGCACCTTCTCGGCCTGGTAAATCATCTGATCGGCCTGGTTGTGCAACTCCACCTCTTCACGCCGGACCCGATCGGTCGAGGAATTCACCTCCGCCTCCTGGACCAACTTATCCACCTCATCCTTACTCAGAGTAGAAGAGGCCGAGATGGTCACCGACTGCTCTCGTCCAGTGCCCAAATCCTTCGCCTTGACGTTGATGATCCCGTTGGCGTCGATGTCAAAGCTAACCTCGATCTGCGGCACTCCCCGCGGTGCCGGAGGAATGCCATCAAGGTGGAAACGACCCAAAGTTCGGTTATCCTTGGAGAACTCCCGCTCCCCCTGAAGAAGCAGCACTTCCACCGTGGATTGGTTGTCCGAGGCGGTGCTGTAGATCTTGGTCCGCGAGGTAGGGATGGTGGTGTTGCGATCGATCACCTTATCCATCACTCCGCCCAAGGTCTCGATCCCCAGCGAGAGGGGGGTGACATCGAGCAACAGCACATCTTTGACATCGCCTTGGATTACCCCGGCCTGAATCGCAGCTCCCACGGCCACTACCTCATCTGGATTCACTCCCTTATGAGGGTCCTTCCCGCTCAACTCCTTAACCAGCTGCTGAACCACCGGCATTCGAGTAGAACCGCCGACCAGAACCACCTCATCGACCTGACCCGGCGTCAGCCCGGCATCCTTCAGGGCGGACATGAAGGGGTCCCGTAGACGGGCGGTGAGATCGGCCGTCAGGGCCTCGAAGCGGGCACGGGTGAGGGTCATCTCTAGGTGTTTGGGACCAGTTTGGTCGGCCGTGATGAAGGGGAGGTTAACCGTCGTCTCCAGACGGGAGGAGAGTTCCACCTTGGCGCGCTCAGCCGCTTCGGTAAGCCGCTGCAAGGCCTGTGGATCGGCCTTCAAGTCGATCCCATTCTCCTTCCGAAACTCCTCCGCCATCCAGTCGACAATTTTTCGGTCGTAATCGTCACCCCCGAGGTGGGTGTCCCCGTTGGTCGCCTTGACATGGAAGATGCCATCGCCAACATCGAGGATGGAGACATCGAAGGTCCCTCCACCGAGGTCGAAGACCAAAACCGTCTCATTCTGCTTCCGCTCCAAACCGTAGGCCAGCGAAGCCGCGGTCGGCTCGTTGATGATGCGCAAAACGTTCAAGCCGGCGATCTGACCGGCATTCTTGGTCGCCTGCCGCTGAGAATCGTTGAAGTAGGCCGGGACGGTGATTACCGCATCGGTTACCTTCTCGCCCAGATACGCCTCGGCATCAGCCTTCAGCTTCTGCAGAATCATCGCCGAGATCTCCTCCGGCGTGAACTCCTTCCCAGCGCTGGGAACCTCGACTACACAGCGGTCGTCTTTGCCGGCTTTGACCAGGTAGGGAACGATCTTCCGCTCAGAACCAACCTCCTCATTGCGCCGCCCCATGAAGCGCTTGATCGAAGAGATGGTGTTGTTCGGGTTGACCGCCGCCTGACGCCGAGCCAACTGTCCGACCAGACGCTCGCCCCCCTTGGTGAAGGCGACCACCGAGGGGGTCGTCCGAGCACCCTCTGAGTTGGGGATGACCGTCGGCTCCCCGCCCTCCATGACCGCAACCACAGAGTTGGTCGTTCCAAGGTCAATTCCAACCGTCTTAGGCATCTGAATCCTCCGGAATTGGGGCGGCGCATGCCTAGCCCCCTAACATTATCTATATATCTCTTTACTGCTGTTTTGGGGAAGTGTACGTCCCTCACTTAGATTACCTGAATCATTCCCCAGAGGAGAACTCTCAAACCCTAAATCAACTACTCTTTCAGGTGTGGGGAGATCATTACTCGCTATTCCGGTGGCATTCGGCCTGCTGTTCAGCCCTGCCGACCTGGTGCTAGGCTACAACTTGGCTCCAGGAGTGGCGATGGCCAGCACCCTGGATATCAGCCAATCTCCGGCTCCATCCAACCTCCCTGACGCCGCCTTGATCGATCCCCTAGCCTCTCCTTCAGCCACCCCAACGCCATCTCCTACTCCGACACCCTCTCCTACTCCGGCCCCTACCGAAGTGCCCATCGCTGTTCAACCGCCGGTGGCCAACGGAGCACTGGATTCACTCTTCCCCTGGATTCTATTTCCTATCTCTCTGCTCCTCCTTCTCATTGGGATCGCCATCCTGCTCATTCTGAGAAGTCGCAAATCCGGCAACCGCCCTCCCGAGAAGGTGGAACCCGAGGAATCTACTGCGGAGGAGGTAAATGATGAAGTTAAGCGTGACGTTAGTCTTGCTCCAGAGCCAAGCAATGAAGGCAATTTGGCAGAAGCCATCATTACTCACCGCAGCCCCCGGGGCATAGCCGAGCCCGAGTCCCTCGAACCAGAAACGGAGGTTAAGCCGCCTGAGCCAGGGCCGCCTGAGCCGTAATCCAACTCCGGAGACCTCTTCGCGCCAACTCATGGGCCGGATTGGATTTGCGGCTGACATAACGCACCACTCGGCGTCCCCGACGGAGGCGCAGCCGTACCTCCTGCACTGCTGCTCGGAAAGAATCACTGCGTGGGTTGCGAGCTCGTACCACCGGCGCACAATCGGTCTTGACTACCACTCGGCGATGCGGCCACCGAGAGGAGGCCAACTCCAGCGCCGCAGCACAAACGTGCGCCTCCAACTGTGCCGATCCACCTAGGTGAACCAGGCCACAGGACTCGGCATGAATTAGCCGCCCACGAAAAAAGACGGCCAGGCCACAACCGGCCCGACCGTCTTTATCGAGTGCCGCATCAACGTAGATTACAAAGCAATCGCGCAATTGATTTCCTCCCAATATCAGAAGAGATCTATATCCGCAGCTTAGCAGCATATTGGGGTTTTGGCTAGAAAAAACTCCAGATGTGGTAGTTCAACATTTCATGCGCTGATCCCTCAACGGAATCCGCTAGGCTTGGCTCATGCTGCTTGAAAATAAAAAAATCCTCGTAACCGGAGTGCTGGATCGCAAAAGCATGGCCTTCTCGATCGCTGAGGAAGCCCAAAAGGCGGGAGCGGAGATCGTGCTCACCAGCTTTGGCCGAGTAAGCAAGATTACCCAGATGATGGCCAAGCGGCTACCGGTCAAACCCGATGTTTTGGAGTTGGATGCTACTAAACCGGAGAACGCTCAGGCGGTGTGCCAAGAGCTGCAACAGCGGTGGGGACGCCTCGACGGCTGGGTTCACTCAATCGCCTTTGCCCCGGCCGATGCCCTGGGTGGAAACTTCCTCAAAACCCCTTGGGAGAGTGCCTCTACCGCCTTCCAGGTCAGCTCTTTCTCGCTCAAGGAGATAGCCGTCGGCTTGCTTCCCCTGATGGAGGATCAAGGCGGCTCCATCGTCGCTCTCGATTTCGACAACTCTGTGCACGCCTGGCCTTCCTACGACTGGATGGGAGTATGCAAGTCAGCGATGGCCAGCATCGTCCGCTACCTGGCCCGAGATCTCGGCCGCTACAACATCCGGGTCAACGCCATCTCCGCCGGGCCAGTACGCACCATGGCGGCCAAAGGAATATCCGGCTTCGATCCGATCGAAGGAGCTTGGAACAGCCGTGCCCCACTTGGTTGGGATGCCTCTGACGCCGGCCCGGTGGGTCGTACCGCCTGCGCCCTGCTCAGCGATTACCTACCGGCCACCACCGGCGAGATTATTCACGTTGACGGCGGCTTTCATGCCATGGGGATTTAGTTGACCGCAACCCCTTCAATCTGGCCGATGATCACCCCGTCCGGGGCGCTGTTAACCGCCTGAATCGGGTTTCCCACGTTGACCGGGATGACCGGTTCAACTCCTCCGGCATCGACGTAATGAAGAGTCGCGCTGACATTCCACCGCTGCGTTGAGCGCACCTGGAAGGTCTGACCTGGTGGGGATATCTTGGTGTATTTGTAGGCGGTCATCTGAGCGTGGTTAGCGCATTGCGCCGGCAGTGGTACCTGCTGACCACCGCCCCCATCGCCGAAATCCCAATCGACCTTGTCCAGCTTGGCTTGCAAGAAGAGCTGGTAGTAGATTTGACGTCCGGTCTGATCAACCGCCCCGGGCAGGGTTACCGTCGCATCACGCTCCGGCGGCAGGTTATCCAGCCAAAAGCATTGCGCCATGCCGACAGATCCCTGCCGCGTCCCGTGAGCCTGGGGTAGGGTGCCTATGCTGCCCGCGTTGGCCTGCAGCTGATTCGCCAGTTGGTTAGCAAATGGTTGCACCGCCGCCGCTCCCGGCGGGGGAGATGTCTGAGCGTTGATGGGAAAGGGGACAATGTGTAACCCGAGGCCCTGCCAGGGGATCGCCTGCAGCTGACAAACGCCACCCTTATAGACGCTTTTCTTCTGAAAAGTTTCAAACCAATTGTGCGTTCCTGGAGCATATTCAGGGACTGCGGTGGGCCCATAGAGGGTGTCGAATTTGCCGTCTGGATCATTCAGCGTCCCCTTCATTCCATCAGCATCCGTCGTCCATACCACGCTCACGTTTTGGGTGGTGGAACACGCGGTACCGTCTACCGGGGGAGCAGCCGGCGGCGCTGCGGCAGCTGGAGCTTGATTGGTGAAATGCCGACCTCCGGGTTGGACACAATTGATATGCCCCAATCCAGTGA
>JBOHUW010000062.1:0-7240 GCA_050734895.1 Candidatus Dormibacteraceae bacterium
ACCAAGCCTCCACCGTAGAGAGTGTTGCGAAGCCGAGCCACATCATGGTCGGTGGTCTCTGGCTGGCCATAGGCGTCATTCTGCGATTCAGCTACCTGCCGCAGTTGTTCATCGGTGCTGGCCAGCACTAGTTCAACACCTTTGATGATCGGTTGTGCGGCCACTTCGGTGGGTGGGCAAGTCATCACCGATAGCCGCCGTTCTGCAGTGAACCCCGCTGCCAGCAGCACCGGTTCAACCTGCGGACAAGTTCGAGGCATGTATTCCAGCCGCGGTGTACGAGAGCGACCTGTGAACGCCGCGACCAAGTCGCGAATGTCGTCAGGTGTAGGGGTAGCATCATCGTCGGGGATGGCGTAGTTGCGGAACAGGCCCGCGTCATGTTCATCAAAGGACACCAGGAAGGGGCCAACGCGGTGGGCTCGCGCTCCGGCTAGGAAGCGGAGGTAGGCATGAACTTGAAGATCAAACACAGGAAAACGAGCTCCTTCGGCGGCGGCATACCTTGTAAAATAAGAGAGACTTTTCGACAATATAGCGGACAGAAATCGATCTTCAAGGGTTCATCCATTACTCTGATCAAGACTGCTAATACCTGCCGCCAGTAGAAGACTAGGCTATCCACTATATTCAGTCGACAACTCCGGCTCTTGCCTCCGGATTACACAGATAAATATCTACATCAAATCCAGGACCCTTCAAAAAATTCAGAAAAGGACAAGCTGTGAACGGCGCCGAGACCATATTTGAGACGGCCGCATCTGCAGGCCTGGACATCTGCTTCGCAAATCCGGGTACCACGGAATTACCCCTAGTAAGCGCACTAGATAGAGTGCGAAGCATACGACCAGTGCTGTGCTTGGCAGAAGCTGTCTGCGCGGGTGCTGCCGATGGCTATGGCCGCATGAAGGGCAAAGCAGCGTTGACGCTTCTACACCTTGGACCCGGACTCGCTAACGGGCTTGCTTATTTCCACAACGCACGCCGCGCAGCAACACCGATCGTAAACTTGATCGGCAATCACGCCAGCTGGCATTTGGCCGCAGACGCTCCTTTGACCAGTGACATCGAAGCCCTTGCAAGGCCGATGTCTGTATGGGTGAAATCCGGCTCGTCAGCTGAGAGTCTAGCTAGCGATACCATCGAAGCGATCTACCACTCAGCCGGTGGAGTGGCCTCCCTGATCGTGCCATCTGACTACCAAGCCGGCCATGTTTCCACGCAGAAGGCTTCGCCGATTCGCCGAGCTATTCAGAGTGTCTCGGAGTCGGACGTTCAAGCTGCGGCAAAAATTCTGCGATCGGGAAAGCCGACTGCTCTCCTTCTTGGCGGGGCAGGCCTAACCGATCGAGGGTTGCGAGCAGCGGCGCGGATTAGGACTGCAAGTGAGTGCAACCTGATTCACGAGACGTTTCCCGCGCGTATTGAGCGCGGTGGGGACCTGCCCGACGTTATGGGTCTGCCCTATATGCCTACTCCGGCTCGTCAGGCACTTGGCGATTTCGCCACCATAATTCTGGCCGGGACACGAGAACCCGTTAGCTTTTTTGGGTATGAAGGCCAACCAAGCTCCTTAGTCCCGCCCGGCACGGAAGCCGTCGTCCTCGCACCAGCCCCGCAAGACGCGTACTTTGACACGGTCGGCGCGCTTGAGTATCTCGCAGACGTTCTTGATGAGAAACAGTGCTCGGGTGCCGTCTCTGAGCGCAGAAGTAGGTCGGAACTACCTACGGGCGCTCTCAACCCGGAATCTTTTGCTACCACGATCGCAGCAATGCAGCCGGAAGACGGAATCGTCGTGGACGAATCGGTGACTTCAGGCTTCAGCTATAATCAGGCATCACTGAATTCGCCTAGACATACATGCCTTGTTCCTCATGTCGGTGGAGCAATCGGTCATGGGTTGCCAGTTGCTACCGGCGCGGCACTGGCCTCTCCGGATCGGTCAGTGATATTGCTAGAGGCAGATGGTAGCGGAATGTACACACTCCAGTCGTTATGGACGCAGGCGCGGGAACAGTTGAACGTGACTACTGTAATCTGCGCGAATAGAAAGTACCGCATTCTGCAGCTGGAACTAGGTGATGAGCAGAACGTCAAACAAAACTCTGCTTCGGATCTCCTACTGAGAATCGATCAACCCAGCCTTGACTGGGTGCAACTCTCAATCGGTCTAGGTGTGCCGTCACAGAGAGTAGAGATGGCAGATGAACTCGCCGTCACCCTAAAGAACGCCCTCGACGAACCTGGGCCTCATTTGATCGAGGCGCTGCTCTAAGGATAAGCGGACTCATCGGTACAGCCACCCGCGTCCTATTATTGGGCTGGTGGGATTCTTGTTCCTAAGCAAAGCTTTGCAAGATAGTAAGACAACTCGACCGAAGGTTTCCTCAGGGGCTGTTTTCTTTGACCATTACGACCACATCCTGTTGGTCAACCCCACATACAAGACCGGTTGGAATTTCGTAGGCGGAGCGGTAGATCACGGCGAATCGCCCCATGCAGCCTGCTTGAGTTAAGAGGGTCGACGAAGAACTGGGGATACGACCGCCCATTGTTTCTTTACTCGTGGTGGCCTGGACTCATCTCCAAGAGGAGGAAGAGACAGACAAGCTTTTCTTCGTCTTTGACGGAGGTTCTCTTTCGAGCGATCAGATCGCCGCCATTCGCATCAACGTCAGAGAACTCAGTGAATTTGCGTTCTTCTCCATCGATGCAATCAATGAGACAATTCTCACCCCAAAGATGGTGGACCTGCTTACCAATACCCTACAAGCACGCACCGAGAGAAAAACCCTCTACGTTGAACTCACTGGCATCAACTGAAGATGGCGACGAGCAACTGCATTCTCCCGCAGAAGGCAGAGCTATGCTTATGGATTCTGCCCTTATCTCCAGGAGATATGAATCATCTAGTGACTGTCTGGTAGCCGCTGCTACAGTAGATGCATTCCTCGGTTTCGTCACACCCCACCCACCAGCTCGACGGCAACATCTGAAAAGTACTATTAAGGCATGCCTCCAACTGACAAGAACACTTCACCAGCCTATGCCTTCGGTAGAGATGAGCTCGCCGCCGAACGGCTAGGCATCCTCCATCAAATCTTCTCCCCGGCCAGCCTGGAGCTGGTTGAAGAGGCGTGCCAAGACCGACAGCTCAGGCTGGCTCTCGACCTTGGCTGCGGCCCCGGCTACACAACTGCAATGCTCGCTCAGGCCCTGCCACCAACACGGCTGGTCGGGCTCGATCTCGGTCAGAATTTCCTGGCTATGGCACGCCGCAACTTAGCGGGGGCAACCTTCCTGGAGCACGACCTCTGCCAGATCCCTTTCCCGGAAACTCCGGCCGACCTCCTCTACGCACGCTACGTTCTGAGCCACCTGCAGGACGTGCCTAAACGGCTACGGGAATGGACCTCTCAGCTCAATGTGGGCGGACTCCTGCTGGTGGAGGAGAACGAGTGGCTGGAGACCAGTGAACCGATCTTCAAACGCTACCTGGAGCTGGTAGCCGAGGTTCTGGCCAGCCAGGGTAAGTGACCTGTACATTGGCTCGCGGCTGGAGGAGGCTTTGGATGGGCTCCCCTTGCGCATAGTTGTAAGCAAAGTTCGGGAGATCTCTCCATCTACAGCGGCAGTAGCCCGAATGTTCCGGCTCAACCTCCGTTCCTGGAGTGACCACCCCACGGCCCATCAGCGCACCGATGAGGTAACGGTAATCCGCCAGGCTCTCAATCGTTTGAGCGAATCTTCAGCGCAGGGGCAGATCACGTGGGGGCAGCGACAGCTGGCGGTGGAGCGGATCGATTTGGATAGTTCCAATCGCGATGAGTGATTCCCGGGCGATCACTGCTACTTACATACCGTTGGCTATGCGTTCGGTGAAGGGTGGCAGCCACCCCGGTATCAGTGGCTGGCGATGGACAAGGCGACCTGTGCTCACCACAACTCACGCTCGCCGCAGCCACTGATATCGCGCGGCCTGACTTCTCGTCTCGTGTGGCTAGCAACGTAGCTTGAAGAGATCGCTCCCTCCTCTGGAGTTATGCAACTCCATTGCCACGGTGTCTCGGGCGAACAAAAGGCGTTTGATCTCGATGGAGGGACAGTCAAGAGGAAGCTGCGCAGCACCATCCTGTAGTTCAAACATGAGTTGAATTTACGGTATTGCCGATCCCCCAAGCCATAAATGTTTATTATGCGCTCAATTTAAGTTCAAAATCTTGGTTGGTGCGCCTGGCAGGAATCGAACCTGCTACCTCATGCTCCGCAGGCATTTGCTTTCTTTTTTAGACTATTCTGAACAAAATCGAACTTGATAAGTGATGTTTTTTCTAAAATTTATAATTATGCAGCGCATGCCTAAAAATCCAAAATGCCATGCTAACCCGTGATAAAGCGATATGTTTTACCCATCTCAAAAATCAATTGCTGCCTAACACACCATTGGCTAACCATTAATTTGAATCCTATTTTGTGCCTCAAGGCCCAGCTATCTTTGCTACCTCATGGTAGCCAGACTCGCCCCCAGCCTGCTATACGACCATCTAAGCGACGACGGTACTTCAGCTCTTCAAGCACCTTGGCCATCTGACCGCCAAACGTGTCAGGGAGCGCTCGATTGTTCTTCCGCTCCAGTGTCGCTATAAAGCTCGGATGAGCGATGATGTCTGCAAGTTGTAATCCAGCAATGTTAGCCTGCTTCGGTTGCATTTTGATCTCGCGGCTAGTCAGCCTGGGCTGTATGCTCTCAGCTGACATGAAGGAGGTGCCTTGATCGTAAGGCTCACTAAACGCCTTCTTGAGTTCCTTATCTTCACCGCCACCTCTAGATTCAGCCAAGACATCCCCGACGCCCGGCGCAAGCCGGAGGAAATGGCAAAATCGTTCCAGCAGAGCCTCCATGCACTAATGGTATGGGTGAGCGGCCCACTGGCCATACCTTTGATGATGCTCAAGCTTATCTATAACCACTGTCACCACCGTAAAATCGAGTGTACGAATAAGCTCCAGGACCTCTCTGTTGAAGTCCCTTTCCATGGACGGATTGCGCAGGGCGGCAAATGGGGGCTTCTTGTTGACCAGTTCCTTCCTATGTAGCACCACCGGTTCATCGGGGTGCGATCCGAAATAGTTCTGCTTAAGCCCCTCGATCGCTGGAGCCACCACATCCCGGACGTGATCGAGACTCATAATGATGCCTGCAAGACTTAGGTAACGCTGGTTAGGAGATGATAACTTCACCCCCATTCCGGCGTTCCCCACCTCGTCCACGTACATGCGATATTTCATTTCCACGGTTTGACTAAGCTTAGTCGCCTGGTATGATGTAGGTAATCCACGATTGTGGAGGTGGAAGGCAAACGCCTTCGGCCCTCCACTCGGAGGGTAGAAGTGTCCCCCATTTGGGGGACACTTCTAATTTTTGGTGTCGCAAATTACATGATTTCGCGAAATGTCCCAGTCCGTTCAGAGTTAGCAACTCAGCAGTTGCAACAGGAGTTGACACGATCCATCTTGAGCAAGTCCGTAGTACGCAGAGGTCATTTCCCACCCTTTCGTCGGAGACATATCCCTGGGGCGGGTTGTCAAGGGGTCCGAAGGACCGAAGGCTTGCCCCTTGACAACCCGCCCCAGGGATATACAATTGCGCCCCCGGTGGGAAAGGACACTATTCGCGTCGAAGACGCATAAGTCGAGCCGAAGGCCGTCCTTTTCTTCTGATGAGAGATTTTCTAACTTCACCGCGACGAGGAATTTGCGGTTGGCTGACCCATGAGAAATCTCCATGTCTCTATTGGTACTTGTCACCCCACTCAACAACCTCGTAACATGCATGGCGATGATCGCCAAGAGAAACAGCAGCAATAAACCGGTCGGGCTGCCGCTGGCCGATCTAATTTATCTGCGGCGAAAACAGCTGGGTTTAACCCAGGAAGCGTTGGCCCTACGGCTGCAAAAAGAGGCTGATAGCGGAGGGTCTTGGTCAGGAGCCACCCCTCAGCTCATCCACCGTTATGAACTTGGCGCCACCCCTCGCTCGGACACCCTGAGCTGGCTGTCCACTTCGCTCCACCTTTCGGTGGAGATGCTGAAGGAGCTGGCACGGCAACAGCGCGCCCGGCTGGAAAATGCAAATCCACTCCCTGCTGCCCAACTCGGTTACCTCCAGATGAATCCTGCGATGGTAGATTCAACTGCCGGAGGTAGTGAAGAAGTGGAGAGACGTGAATTTGCCAAGGTAGGTTTTGTTGGTGCGCTGGGCATTCTGCCCGGTGTGGATATGGACCGGCTGCGGGCGGTGCTCGGTGGGACCCGATTGGATGAACAGAGCCTGGATCAGCTGCAGGCCGTAACTGACGCTCTGATGCGAAAGAGCTGGGATGCTCATCCCCAGGCTTTGCTTCCTGCGGTGGCCGGGCATTTCAGCGGCTTCGGTAATGTCCTACTCAGAGTTCCGCCGAAGTTTTCTACACACGTCTTATCAATGGCTGGAGAGGTGGCTTTCCTGGCCGGGTACCTCTCTTTGAAGAGCGGGCTGAAGACTGATGCCGACTTTTACTGGCAGTCTTCAGAGTGGATGGCCCAGAGTGCAGGCAACACCAAACTCCAGTCTATAATATTAACCCTTCAAGGTTGGCAAGCATACTACGAAGGACAGCTAGACCAAGCCAAGACGATATTTTGTAGCGCCCAATCAGCCCTCGGAGCAAATCCTGATCCAAAGATAGCCGCTCTTGTCTACTCATCACACGCCTACCCACTTGCGGCTACCGGCCAAGAACAATCCGCCACCAAGAACATTCAAGCAGCTGATCGTTACTTAAATCGGATCCCCGGAAATGACGCCTGGCTTTATATCCTGGAGAGCATCCATGATGAGGTGGATTTAGCCCGAGGTTTGCACCTCTTCCACCTTCGACAGCACGAGGAGTCAGCTCAGATTTTTGGGCAAATTTTGAAACGAGTTGACCCTACCTGGAAAGCTTCGCAAGCCAACCTTCTGGCTCACCTCGGTTCGGTGTATGCTCAACAGGGACACGTCGAACAAGCTGCCCACACCTTTAGTGGCGCTCTCAATATGGCTCGCGAAGCTGCCGCCCCCCGCTATGAGCAGCGAACTGTAGCCATGCGTAAACAGTGGCTGGGCAACAACGATTCCCCTGCGGTTAAGCGTCTAGATGAGGAGTTCTTAACTTTCTAATCGGGCGATGGAACACAACCAGGACAGCGGTCAGCC
>JBOHUW010000063.1:0-7223 GCA_050734895.1 Candidatus Dormibacteraceae bacterium
GTAAGTGCAGGGGGTTTAACCCCTGCACTTACTCCATTTTTCAGCCATGGGACGACCAGCAGTCCGTCTCCTGGGCATTAGAACCTACCCATTGACCGGGGACGCCCTCCAACTGTCCGACTTTCAATGTGACATTGACCCGCTGATGAAACTCATTGTTTACCTCAGGGCAGGCAGGAATCGCCAAATCGACGATTCCCCTATGATGAGAGTGGAGTCCGGGGGCGGATTTCCGGGGTTCCTGAAGATCATGTCACTCCTCCTTTCGGAATGCAAGTGATCGGACCTCCAATATTCGCATTCGCCACATCCTTCCCCGCCTGGCTGACCTGATCGGAAACATTAAGTGTGGTTTGCTGGCCTTCTGGCAAGTGAGAGACTGAGACCTCCCCAATCGCAGCGAATGCTACTTGAGTGTGAACAGCAACTAGAGCGCAGACAAACAATGCCCCGGCTAAACTATGCCGTCGCATATTCCCTCAAGCTTCGGCTCCGTACAACGATTGAAGCGGAGCTGCCAAAAGCGTAGACCGATACCATCAGTTTTCACTTGGCCGAGACCAACCCCCGATACATATTCCCCCTTAATTCCAATCGTGACATACTCCCCAGGCGAATCGAGTTGAATTCAAATAGCGCTTTTCGACAGGCTCGGGTAACGTTTTTCGACAACTTCAGTCGTCAAAGGAGGCTAAGGCCGAATCTCCTCCTGCAGCACATCCGGCACCTCATTCGCCAAGAAAGCAAGTAGCCAGAGCTATGAAGGGCAATCGTAATCATCGTTCAACCTCCTCCTGGGCTCGGGCCACCAGACGGCTCGCCCACTTGAGCGCATCGCGGGCTTTCCCTACAGCAATCAGCATAACCCCGTAATGAGCCTCGTCTTTCAAGTCGAGAAGTTGACGTAATTGATTGGCGACTTGATTTTGGCCAGGCGTTGCCTCCTTCAGCAGCTCAGCCGCACCATGGTGGTTGTCACCCCGATGACGGAGCTTGAGTCGCCGGCAGCAGATAGCATCGGAAGCGGCAATTCCAGCCAGGACGGCCAACCCGGCAGAAACATTTAGGAACTCCTCGCTCTCGGGCTCCTCGAGCACCAATTCTGCAATTTCCAAGTAGGCTCGGGCAGCACGCAGGCGGCTCCGCGCCTCGACAACTCCGCATTCAGAAGTGCGTGATCTACCGCTCATCGAAGCCTCCCCAAATCTCTCTCCTTTAGGAATTTAACCCCCGAATGCTTAACCAAAAGAATCTCATCCCGCTGGATATCTCTTAACAGAGGAGTTTTCCTCTCTCTGTGCTGCATCCAGTCATCAATAGAAAGCTCGAGAACTTGGAGGTAATTACCGGTCCAATCCTGAACCGAATCTCGCAGTTGGTCAACCTGCTCACGCCACTTAGTCGGCTGAGCCGTAGGAAAGAGAGCATTCAACGACTTTGGTGAAGTCAAAGGCGATTTAGCATCAGGAAACGGCGGAGATATAAGGAGGAGATCGATATCACTCTCTGGTCCGCCATCTCCCCGTGCAGCGGAACCGAAGATGGCCGCGTAGAGTGGCGGAGGGTCCCATGTCGCCAAGGTCTCGCGAAATCTCCGCCACAGCTCCGAGCGCAGCGTGGCCAGTCTTTCGGCGATCGGTGCTGCAAGATGCTCACGGTTGAGTTCATGGACCCGATTTCGCCCCATTATGGTAGCTCTGACAATTCCTTGATCAACCAACCGAGCCAGACTCCGCCGGACGCCGATATCTGAGCCCCGAGCCGCTTCAGCAGCCACCTCTCCCACGGTGAGAGGTCGTACCGATGCGGCCAGTACGGCCAGCACCGGCCCATCCAGAGTTGGAGTCACTGCTTGGGTCAGATCGGAGAGGTTCATATCAAAAAGTATAGGTCATTATCTGATTTGATAACTCGCCATCTTATTGGATAGGCAAGAGGGACTGACCAACGCAGCGGAGCTGAGAGCAAAGCCTGATCTCTCTCTTCTACCCTCAAATCGGCACAGCCTCCTGCAGGATGCGGCTGAGGCTCTTCTTTTCCTCAATCGATCTGGGCATTCGCGGAATCAGCTGAATATGAACTTTATAACCCAGGAGCTTCTCTAATTCGATCTTCATCCCACTGAGATCCATCAGGGTTCGTGCGGAATCAAGCTCGGCCAACAGGTCCACATCGCTCCAAATTGTCGCCTCTCGCCGTGCTACCGAGCCAAAAACTCTTAAATTCCTTACTCCTCCGGATTCAGTTAAGGACAAAATTTCTCCTCTTCGGCTTTGCAACTCTTCAAGCGTAGGAATTTTCGCGGCCGATGAACTTAAACAGTTTGGGTCGAGGTGATGTTTCGTGAAGCCTTAATATCGTTTTCTACCTGGCGCATAATCTTCTCCAGGTAAGGGGTAGGTTCCAACTCGGTGCTAAGTACTACCTTTCGATCCCGGAGCATCTGCTTGATCTGGGCATTCATAATGACGCTCACTGGCACGCCCAACTCAGCTGCGAATATCTGAAGCTGCTGTTTGATCTGAGGGTCGGTCTTAATGTTCAGGACTACCGTATTCATACATATATTATATGTCTATCGTATGTACTAGTCAGCCCCGGTCAAACCCAAGGTTATAGAGCGTCAACGCCACCGTCTCCTTGACCAGATCATCGAGCTTACTGCCGCTGCTCCAGCCGAGCTCGAGGTAGCTGGCCGGGCTAGTGTAGGCGGCTCGAAAACCCAAATAGAGGGCCATCTCTCGGATCCGAGCCGAGTGGAGAGGGTCGGAAACCAACAAAACAGTATTGATGTGGTATTCAGGAGCCACTCGGGCAACATTTCTCAGGCTCTCAAAGCTGGTTCGCCCCGAACTCTCGGTTAGCAGCCGCGAGAGGGGTACGCCTTGTTTTAGTAAATAAGCCTCCCCTACTTCAGCTTCGGTGTAGATATCACGCCCCTCCTTGCCACCGGTAGTGAAGATCGTCGGAGCCAATCCCTGGTGGAAGAGGAGTAGGGCGTGGTCCAGACGCGCCTGGAAGACCGGCGAGGGAATTCCATTGTACTCGGCCGCACCGAGAACAACTATGGCATCGGCCGAATGGATCTCGTCGCGGTGCGATTGATCCCACACCTGGAAGGCATTCCAGGCCGGGATCCCAATCACCGCGGCAAGCAATGCCGCAACCAGGAGCGAGGTGGCGAGTCGGTTAGGAGGACGCGTGCGATATAGCCTAACTGATCAGGCAAGCGTCTCTACAGAATCCGTAGCTCCACCTGGTGCATCGCTCCACCATCACTCTCGGCGATAAAGGCATTGGCCTCTCTCACCTCGCCCTGATAGCAGCTGACAATCAGATAAATCGGGCCGGCCCAGGAGCGTTGGCAATCTGTGCTCGAGGCCATCGCCGGATGATCAGGATGGCTGTGATAATAGCCAATGATTTCCAGGCCGCCCTGGTCGCACTCCCGCTGAATCCGAATTTGATCGATCGGATCCATCTCGTAACGATCCCGAGCGCGTTCGATTACCGTATTGCCGACCCGTCTGGTCTGGTTAATCACTGCCGAGCCGGCCGAAACCAGAAGCATCCCGCAAATCTCAGAGGGATAGCCCTCAACCACATGGCTCCTGACCTCGGCCATCGCCGCGGCGGTGATAAGCGTGGTCATCTTGAGTAGAGGCCGGTAGAGAGGTAACGATCCCCGGAATCCGGGAAGATGGTAACCACCACCCCCCGGTCAACGCCGGATTCGGCCAGCCGCTCGATCGCCCAGAGGGAGGCCCCGGCGGAATGGCCGACCAGCAGCCCCTCTTCGACGGCCAGGCGCCGGGCAAGGTGGTAAGCTGGCTCGGTTGGCGCTCCCCACCCGCTGGTGGCCAACTCTGGCTGCCAGATACCCGGTACGATCGACGTAGGCAGATGCTTCAGCCCCTCCAAACCATGGAACGAATCAGCAGGTTGAACGGCGATGGCGGTGATCGTCGGATTGAATTCCCGCAATCGACGGGTGGTACCGACAAAGGTTCCGGTTGTTCCTAAGCCAGCCACAAAGTGGGTAATCTTGCCCTCAGTCTGACTCAAGATCTCATTGGCAGTGCCCGAATAATGAGCCTGCGGATTAGCCGGATTGTTGTACTGATCGGGGTAGAAGTAACGATCAGGCTGCGCTGCAACCAGCTCTCTACAGTGACGAATAGCTCCATCCGCCCCCTCCAGAGGATCGGTGAATATGACCTCTGCCCCATAGGCTGTAATCAGCTGTTTGCGCTCCAAACTGACATTGCTGGGCATGACCAGGGTGACCGAGTAACCTTTGGCGGCTCCAACCAGAGCGTAGGCGATCCCCGTATTACCGGAGGTAGAATCAATAATCGCCTTATCTCGGGTTAGCTTTCCGCTCTCCTCCCCCGCATTGATCATCGCCAGGGCGGCTCGGTCCTTCACCGAGCCCCCAGGATTGAACCACTCCGCCTTGGCATAAACCTGGAGCTCAGGGAAACGGGTCTTGAACAGCCGAATCGGAAGCAGCGGAGTATTCCCCACCAAACTCGTAACGTCTCCACTATTCATCGCCACACTCCTAAAAGTAACGATGAATCAAAATTGCCCAGAAGATCACGTATCCGGCGCCCAGGCCATAACCGACCAACGAGCGCCGGACCACCGTCCCCCCCTCAGCGGAGAGGATGTTGAGCACCGCCTTGCCGATCAGCAGGCCCCCACCGAAGAGGGCCACGCTGGGGCGGTGCTCGAGTAGGCCGAAGATCAGAACCGCGCCGAAGAGCCCCACCTCGACCAGCTGAAAGAGGGTGTATAACCCCATATCTATCGCTTAGAGCTGGCCAACACTCTGCCCGAGGTACGGTGCAGCCGACTCGCCCCGGCGTAACGAGCCGAGCCGGCCAACTCGGCTTCGATCTCCAGCAGCCGATTGTATTTGGCTACCCGCTCCGAGCGGGCCGGAGCACCGGTCTTGATCATCCCTACCCCGGTGGCCACCGCCAGGTCGGCGATAAAGGTGTCCTCGGTCTCGCCGGAGCGATGCGAGATCACCGCGCTGTAGCCGTTGGCCCGAGCCAACTCAATCGCGGCCAGGGTTTCACTTAAGGTGCCGATCTGATTGAGTTTGATCAAAATCGAGTTGGCCACTCCCCGCTCAATTCCCTGACGGAGGCGGTCAGAGTTGGTAACGAAGAGATCGTCACCCACCAACTGCACCGCTTTGCCACATCGCTCGGTGAGTGCGCTCCACCCCTCCCAATCGTCCTCGGCCATTCCATCCTCGATCGAGACGATGGGATAACGCTCGGTCCAGGCCGAATAGAGATCGACCAACTGCTGAGGAGATAGGCTTTTCCCCTCTCCGGTAAGTTGATAGCTGCCATCGCGATAGAATTCGCTGGCCGCCGGATCGAGCGCAATGCCGATCTCCTCTCCAACTCGGTAGCCGGCCTGAGTGATAGCTTCCTGCACCAGCTGCAGAGCCGCCTCATTGGAGGCCAACTGGGGAGCAAAGCCTCCCTCATCCCCCACTCCGGTGGATAAATTCCGGCTCTTCAGAACCTTACGCAGAGTGTGATAAACCTCCGAAGTTGCCCGTAGGGCCTCGGCAAAGGTGGGCAGGCCAAGGGGGCAGATCATAAATTCCTGGAGATCAAGGTTGTTGTCGGCATGAGCCCCACCGTTCAGGATGTTGGCCAGCGGCAGCGGCAACAGGTTGGCCTGGGCCCCTCCGAGGTAACGGTAAAGCGGAATCTCCAACGCATCAGCGGCGGCGCAGGCGGCGGCGAGGGAGACGCCCAAAATCGCGTTGGCCCCTAATCGACCCTTGTTCGGACTGCCATCGAGTTCTATCAGGGTGGCATCCAAGCCGGCCTGATCGAGCACATCAAGATCGACCACGGCGGCGGCTATCTCCTCTCGAACGTTGGAGACGGCCTGTCCGACCCCCTTGCCGAGGTATCGATTGGCCGCCTTATCGCGGAGCTCAATCGCCTCATGTGCCCCGGTCGAAGCTCCCGAAGGAACTGTGGCACTCCCTGAGCCAAGCGGGGTGTAAACCGTCACTTTAAGGGTTGGGTTGCCCCGTGAATCTAATACTTCCAGAGCCTGAACGTCTTCTATCGGAATCATCGCTGTGAGTGTAAAGCGTTTAGCGCAGGAGCGAGGGGTGGCTCGCCCGCTGAAGTTGATCGATTACCGCATCCGCTACCTGGCTAGTTCCAACCGCGGTGGGATCATCGCGATTCACCTTCAAATCGTAAGTCACCGAACGGCCCTCACGAATCACTGCCGCGATCGCTTTCTCCAGCTCCGCCGCCACCGTCGATTCGCCCAAATGCCGGAGCATCAGCACCCCGGAGAGCATAACCGCCATCGGATTGATCTTGTTCTGCCCGGCATATTTGGGGGCGCTACCATGGGTGGCCTCAAAGAGTGCCGCGGAGGTGCCGATATTGGCCCCCGGCGCCACCCCCAGGCCACCGATCATCCCCGCTCCCAGATCGGAGATGATATCGCCGTAAAGATTGGGACAGCAGAGAAGATCGTACTCGTTCGGGCGCATTACCAACTGCATACACATGTTGTCGACGATCCGGTCCTCAAAGGCGATGTCCGGGTTACGCTCGGCCACCTCACGGCCAACTCGCAAAAAGAGGCCGTCGGTGTGCTTCATGATGTTTGCCTTGTGGACCAGAGTGACCTTCCGGCGCTGCTCCGATCTAGCATAATCGAAGGCAAATTGGACAATTCGCTGGGAGCCGTAAATCGAGATCGGCTTGATCGAAAGCCCGCTGTCGGCTCGAATCGGCCGCTGGCCGAGCCGGCTGATATCCTCCCGAATAGCATCGCACTCCGGAGTTCCAAGCTCGAATTCAATGCCGGCGTAGATATCCTCCGAGTTCTCTCGAATCACCACCATATCTAAATCTTGGTGGGGGCTTTGTGGTCCAGGATAGGCTTTGACCGGGCGCACACAGGCGAAGAGTTCCAACTGCTGCCGAAGGGCGACATTCACACTCCTGAAGCCACTCCCTACCGGGGTGGTAATAGGGCCCTTCAGCGCCACCTTAGTTCGGTTGATTGAATCCAGCACCCGCTGAGGCAGTGGAGTTCCCTCAGTGGCCATGACGCTGGCCCCGGCCGATTGAACGTCCCAATCGAACTTGACCCCGGTCGCCTCTAGGACTCGAACCGTCGCCTCACAGATCTCCGGGCCTACTCCATCACCCGGGATC
>JBOHUW010000064.1:0-7205 GCA_050734895.1 Candidatus Dormibacteraceae bacterium
GCCGGGCGGAACGGTGACAGCCTCACCCAACCTTCGGTGTGGCCCGAACGCCGTAATGCACATACCTGGCGCCATCTGGCAGCATGTAAACACCATGGGCATCCGGCGCTCATGTTCGTTTAGCTGCATCACGAGCGTTGCAGTGTAGGCTGATGAGATCTATGCGTTCGCCTCTGGGTGCTAGTGTTAAATCCGTGGGCTTGGATCTAACCGCAGACCCGGTGAAATTGACCGCCGCTCTGGTGGACGTGCGCAGTGTGTCGGGGGAGGAGGATACGCTGGCTGATGCCGTGCAGCGGGCGCTGGCCGAGCAGGCCCCACACCTGCAGTTGCTGCGCTCCGGCAATACCGTGTTGGCCCGCACCGAGTTGGGCCGCTCACGGCGCGTGTTGCTCGCGGGGCACCTAGACACGGTGCCGGTCGCGGAGAATCTACCCAGTCGGCAGAGCGACGACCTGCTCTATGGCTGCGGCACATCGGACATGAAATCGGGCGACGCGATGATCCTGCACCTCGCGACCACAGTGCCCAAGCCAGTGTATGACCTGACCGTGGTGCTCTACGACTGCGAGGAAATCGAGGAGGCCCGTAACGGACTGGGACGAGTCGAGAGAGATCATTCCGACTGGCTGGCGGCGCAGTTGGCAATTCTCGGCGAGCCAACTAACGGTCTGGTCGAGGCGGGCTGCCAGGGCTGCCTGCGAGTGGCTGTGCGCACGGCCGGGCGCCGCGCCCATAGTGCCCGAGCGTGGCTGGGAGACAACGCAATCCACGCCGCCGGAGAGGTGCTGGACCGACTGGCCGGCTACCGGCCGCGCCGCGTCGAGATCGACGGATGCAACTACCGGGAAGGGTTGCAGGCGGTGGGCATCTTTGGCGGAGTCGCCGGCAACGTGGTGCCCGATGCCTGCGAGGTGCGGGTCAATTTCCGGTTCGCTCCGGACCGCTCGTTGCCGGAGGCCCAGCAGTACATCCGCGAAGTCTTCAACGGGTTCGAGCTCGAGTTCACAGACGGTGCCGGCGGTGCGCTACCAGGTCTGGACGCCCCGGCGGCCCAGGAGTTCCTTGCCACCACCGGCCTCGCCCCGATCGCGAAGTACGGCTGGACAGACGTCTCCCGTTTCGCCAGGCTGGGGATTCCGGCGTTAAACTTCGGACCCGGCGACCCCAACCTCTCACACACCCGCGAGGAGCACGTGCGCATCCCCCAGATCACCTCCTGCACCGAGTTACTGCGGCGATACCTCACGTCCCGATAGGGTGAATAAAATGAAGCGAAAGCTGTTGAACAGCCGTCTGGAAGGCTTTGGTACGACCATCTTCGCGGAGATGTCTGCGCTGGCGGTGGAGACCGGATCGATCAATCTCGGGCAGGGATTCCCGGATACAGACGGACCTGATGAGGTAATTGAGGCAGCCGTCACGGCATTGCGCACCGGTCAGGGAAACCAGTATCCGCCGGGCCTGGGAATACCTGAGCTGCGAGAGGCGATTGCGGCCCACCAACTGCGACACTACGGTCTAACCTACGATCCAACATCTGAAGTGCTGGTCACTGCGGGGGCAACCGAGGCGATTGCCGCCACTCTGCTTGCATTGCTGGAACCCGGTGATGAGGTGATCGCCCTAGAACCCTACTACGACTCGTATTCGGCCTGCATCGCGATGGCCGGAGGTCGACGTGTGCCCGTGACCTTATCTCCTCCGGATTTCGCGCTCGACCTAGATCAGCTGCGAGCCGCAATCACTCGCAATACTAGATTGCTGCTGCTCAACAGTCCACACAACCCGACCGGGAAAGTCCTCTCTCGTGATGAGCTTCTTGCAGTGGCCGAACTGGCCTGTGAAAGAGATCTACTAGTCGTCACGGATGAGGTGTATGAGCATCTGATTTACGATGGGGCAGCGCACGTTCCAATCGCGTCTCTACCAGGAATGCGGGAACGCACCATCTCGATCAGCTCAGCTGGCAAGACATTCTCCTTGACCGGTTGGAAAATTGGCTGGATAACAGCTACTCCAGCCCTTATAAATGCGGTGCGCACAGTAAAACAGTTCCTCACCTATGTGTCGGGTGGACCGTTCCAGTACGCCATCACTGCTGCTCTGGGACTACCAGACAAATACTATGCCGACCTGCGCCATAGCCTCACTTATAAGCGAGATCTGCTCTGTACTGGACTTCGCAAGGCGGGCTTCGAAGTGTACGTACCACAGGGCACCTACTTCATTACTACCGACATTCGATCTCTAGGCGAGACCGATGGGAAAGATTTCTGCAAAAGATTGCCGGCTCGCTGCGGCGTAGTGGCGATACCGTCAGTTGTTCTCTACGACAATCAGAGTGCTGGTGCCTCATTCGTCCGATTCACATTCTGCAAACGCATCGAGATCCTCAACGAAGCTCTTCAGCGACTACTCTCTCTTCAGGGGTAGGCGACGATTGGCAAGCACTGGAATTGCTTGACGAGTTGACTCCACCAGCTCAGAATCGACGTCCACGACAAGCATGTCTGGCGCGCTGCCCAGCTGGGCATGTATACGACCGGTCGGATCGACGACCGTGCTGTATCCGATCCCGGTCGGAGCCTTCGGATCGGTGGTGATGCTTGAGGCCCGCGGATCGGCTTGTCCGCAGGCCAGCAGCCAGCAGGTGGAGTCCAAAGCTCGGGCCCGCACCAGCAGCTCCCACTGCTCACGTTTACTGTCTCCGTCTCCCCACGAAGCGCCAAGCAAAATCACTGCTGCGCCCCGGTCAGCAAGCGCCTGGAACAGCTCGGGGAAACGCACATCATAGCAGGTCGTCAGACCAATCCCAATACCCTCAGCAACAACCGTGCGCATCTCATTCCCCGCTACGACCGTCTGCGATTCGCGGAACCCGAAGGCATCAAATAGATGAATCTTATGGTAGCCAAGATGATATCCTCGCCCGGTGACCAGCAGCGTGTTGAAAACCCGATCTGACGAAGCCGTGGTAAACATTCCGGTCACAACCAGCACTCCATGGGCATCGGCAACCTGACGTACCCCACTTGCCCACGGGCCATCAAGTGGCTCAGACACAGACACCAATGAGGCGCCAAAACCGGCCATTGTAGCCTCAGGAAAGAGCACAATCGAGGCTCCCTTCCCAGCCGCCTGCGCAACGCCTTGGCGTACCTGCTCCAAATTCACCCCCGGATCTCTAACCGAGGTGATCTGGCACAGCGCTACCCGCATGTCAGGAATTACATAATTCCCGGCGGCAAGCCCAACCCGCTGGCCAGCTGCTGCATCTGACCGGCGGCCAGCTGCTTGGCCTGGCGAAGGGCATCATTCGCCGCCGCCAGCACCAAATCCTGCAGCATATCCATATCCTCGGCCAGCTCGGGCTCGATCGATACCGAGACCAACTCCTGGTCCCCGTTAGCAGTAACTTTTACCGCACCACCACCGGCGCTTCCCTCAACTTGCATCGCCGCTAACTTCGACTGCGCCTCGGCCATCTTAGTTTGCATCTGCTGCAGCATCTTCATCTGATTCAATTGTGGTTCTCCCGAATCCGACCCTCCAGCTTACGGACGGCCGCTTTAATTACTGGATCATCTACCGCCGAGGCCACCCCTTGAGAGGCCTTCCCGGCCGATGCCTCTTCCAGCCGTAACTCAAGAGTAGCCGAATCCCCCAACCATTGCCTGACCCGCGGATTGACCTCCGCTACATGCTCCTGGGCCATGCGATGGTGAAATTCGTAGGGGAAGAAGAGGGTGAACTTACCCCCCTCGCGCAGCTCCGGCCGCGCCTCCCGAAAGCAGGCCCGCGGCTTCAGGGGAAGCTCCTGCAGGATGCCCTGCCACTTCTCCTGCCAACCCTCATCAACTTTGGCGGTAATCGAAGGCTCCGGGGGGGACGGCTCGGCTACCGGTTCTACCGCTTGTACTACGGGTGGTAGAGCGACCGATTCGATCTCCGCCGGTTGAACCGCCGGAACCTCCTGCGGAGAAGCCGCCATCTCGGCCGCCAACCTTACCACCGTCGCCTCCACCAGGAAGCGAGGTTCGGCATGGCGACGCACCTCGCCATCGAGCGACAACAACCCCTGCAGGATGCTTCCCATTCGCCTCTGCAGCTGCTCATCGCCATCATCCAGGGCCACCACCAATCGATCTCGGGCTCGCTCCATCAGCCCCCGAACCAGCTGGCGCAGCTCTCCCCCTGCTTCATATATAGAACTCACCCCCTTGAGGGCCACGCCGGCCTGACCGCTCAGAATGACTTCCAACAGCTCATCCAGGCGAGCCGGCTCCGCCAACCCAAGTAGCTCACGAACCTCCGCCACACTGATCTTCCCTCCGGCCAGTGGAACCAGCTGATCAAGCTGACCAACTGCATCCCGCAGCGAACCCTGCGCCAACTCGGCAATCAGTTCCAACGCCGCCGGTTCGGCCTTGATCCCCTCCCGCTCGGCGATAAAGGTCAGCCGCCCGGCCATCTGCTCAACCGAGAGCCGCCGGAAGACAAACTGTTGGCAGCGCCCAATCACGGTCGGGGGAATCCTGGTTGCCTCGGTAGTGCAGAGGACGAAGACTACATGCGGGGGCGGCTCCTCCAAGGTTTTGAGCAGCGCATTGAAGGCCTCGGTGGTGAGCATGTGCGCCTCATCGATGATGTAAACCTTGCGCAAGCCCTGGATCGGAGCCAGGTTGACCTTCTCGCGCAGATCGCGAATCTCATCGATCCCCCGATTGCTGGCGGCATCGATCTCGATCAAATCGAGTGCCGATCCCTCCCCAATCGCCATGCAGTTGGCGCAGCTGCCACAGGGCTCAGCACTCTCGGCCGGCCGATTGGTGCAGTTCAGTGCCCGAGCCAGGAGGCGAGCAGTCGAGGTTTTACCTGTTCCCCGGGTGCCCGAGAAGAGGTAAGCATGGGCCACCCGATCAGAGATGATCGCCCCCTGCAGAGCCCGCGAGACCGCCTCCTGTCCGACCAGGTCGGCGAAGGTCTGCGAGCGATATTTACGGTAGAGAGCTTGGTAGGTCATTTGAAAGCCACTATAAGGAAAACGACTTTTTCTAATCGGGCGAGGCAAGCCTAGCCCCTACGAAAGGGCGGGCCGCGCCCCCGGCTTCGATCTCCATCCACTCTTCGGAATCGGCAGCTCCAACTCCGGCCCAGATGGCTGCGGCACCCCCGGGGATCTCCTTACCGCTGCTTCCTTCCGGATCTGACGGGGTTCGGAGACCCGAGCTGCGCAGGTCCCGGCCTTCAACGCCTTTACTACTGACCCAGCCAAACGGACGAGCCCTCAGCCAGGGAATTCGATCCGGCTATGGCGGATTGCCGGTTCAGGGAACCGCCAGCTCCCCATCTAGCGCGACCACACGTTTTAGTTTAGATGATCGTCAAATCTTGATCAGGATAGGCTGACCAAGAGATCTCTATCTTCCAAGATTCGGTTGCGAAGTGTAGGCTGAAAACGTTGCGAAATGTAGAATGAACTTATAGTTGTAAGTCTAGGACGGCTGGAAACGGTCAAGCAAATGCCTCCAGAATCTCCTCTGGACCCAGCTTGACGTCCAACCGCACTACGTCGTCAAAACCTGATCGGGATACACCGACCAAGGGGAGCTCAGTTTCCGTCAGTTGCATTACCGCCTTCCGTAGTTCGTAAGCATGCGAGCCCTTGAATGGCTTGCGCTCCATCCACTTGATCGATCCGGCAAAGAGAATACTTTTCGCGATAGGACCTTTATCCGCACCGATGATATCGATCTGTATATCGTTACTCCGAGTCCAGTAGCTGCCGACCAAATTTGGCTGGGGCAACCCATCAACCTGGGCCCGGCGCAAGATCGCTTCCCGAACGACGGGTTCAATCGCCGTGCCTCGCCACGTAGATAATCCGGCCGTTATACCGGCTAACACAACTTCGCCAAGCCCTCTCTCGATCATCGTCAGATTGCGCTCGACGAACTGAAGCCAGAACAACAGGTAGCTGTCAGCAATACGATAACGACGATCTCTCGATGCTTTCGTCGAGAGCGGTAAATCCGCGGTTACAGCTCCCCGCCTGGTGAGGGCCTCCAGGGCACGTAAAATCGTCATCTGGCTCACATCAGACATTGAATGGCTGATGTTGGAGAGAGTTCGTTCCCCACTACCGATGTGGCGAAGCACTCGACTGGTATTCCGCTCGGCTGGATATTCTCCCCCCACCGTCTCCTGGCCAAAGCCACAGAGGGCCGAAATCGGATTGACCAGGGATCTCTGGAGGAATGATGATAAAGGTTCCCCGCGTCTCCAATCGCGACAAATCAGCGGCATTCCGCCTGTAATAAGATATGCATCGAGCGCATCCGCACCTTCCAGGCCCACCATGGCGGCCACCTCGGCAGGATTTAACGGTTGAATGAACATATTCTTACCCCGGCGGTGAAACGGCCGGCGGGAATCGTTGAGCCGCTCCATCATCGAAATATCGGAACCGACCAGGATAAGTAGCAGCGGCTTGGCCTCCAATGAACGATCCCAGATCAGCTGCAAGGCCCCTTCAAACGACTGGTCTTCACGCATAACGAACGGCACCTCGTCCATTACCAGGATGGTTGGACGGTCATCGGGCAACAAATTCGATAAGATCTCCAATGAGTTCAACCAACTTGTCGGCTGGGCCAGAGCCATGGTCCTCGCGTCCGGAAGAGAGGACTTGCCAACTGCCGCATGGAACTCCGCAAGATCTTCAAGCAATCCCGCACCGGTGGCGGCGAAGAAGGCATACGGAACTTTTGAGCCAGAACAAAATGCTTGCGTGAGACGAGATTTCCCCACCCGCCTGCGACCCCGCAGCAGGAGGCAGCGACCACGAGCAGCGGTCTGAATATCCCCGACCAGATCGTCCAACTCGCTCTGAAGCAGGCGAAGTTCCCACTCCCGACCATAGAAATCGGACAGAGGCATCGAAGTTAACTTTCCCATTCAAATTCACCCACACCTGATGTTACTATCATTTGGTGTTAGCAACGTCAGGCGTAGGCAATTTTCGACCCCATGAGTAGCAAGTTGCTGGGGCTCTAACCTCCCAAATCAAACGCCTTACGGTTGACCCAGAAGAGATTCAACCAAGCCGCTCCGGTAACTGCCGGCATGACTACCGTCATGGCCATCACCAACTCACCACTGGGCCAGCCCAACTCCCGGAACAGAGCCAAACCGCCCAAGCC
>JBOHUW010000065.1:0-7183 GCA_050734895.1 Candidatus Dormibacteraceae bacterium
GAAAGGAGGTGGTGCAGGGAGCGTTCATGGTTCATCTGTACTCGGGAGCGGAAGGTCCCGTGGTGGGGATTAGCCTCCACGGTGATGATCCGATCATGGCGGAGCAGCCCCAGCTGACTGGAGGTCAGGAGGCAGGTGGTGGTCTTGCCCACCCCCCCCTTGGAGCTAACGAAAGCCACCCGCGCCGGAGGAGATTCGACCGGAACCCGGGCCAGCTCTTTCAGTTTGTGATGTTGCTGATCGCGTTGGCTGGGGGGCAGCCTGATTGCCCCGCCGCTGATTTGGTAGAGCAGGTTGCGAACTCCGCTGATCGGAGTCTCGGGGCGGTGGCTGCGGAGGAAGGAGCGGGCCGGAAAGTAGCCCGAGGTGTAATCCTCATCCTCATCCTCATCCGTAATGCGTCGCTTGTGGCCCCGAGCGGCGGGGGCCGGTCCGGCCTGCCACTGCTTGCCATCCCACCACCAATTGCCGTCGCCGGAGATGATCGGGGCGAATAGTTGGTCGGAGGGGTTTAGAGAGATCTCCATCGATACAGAAGACGATTCCGGGCTTGCTGCATCGATGACGTGCTCGCTCTCCAATTCGCCCTCCAATTTGGCGGTCGATCTGGGCTCCTCGGCCTCCGAGTGCTTTGCCTCTGCCAATTTATCTCACCCCCACTTCATCGGACTGCCACCCGCACCTGCTGCTGTCTAGGCTCATCTTAAACTCAAAGAGTGGCCCAATTGGGGTGGCGATAGCCAGCCCAATGATCGAGGTAGGAAGTATGGGTCAGTATGCCGTGGGCAGGAACGATGGCCGGCGGGCTTCGAAGTTGGTGATGGCGTCCTGATGGCGGAGGGTCAGGCTGATGCCATCCCACCCGTTGAGGAGGCACTCCCGGACGAAAGGATCAAGCTTGAAACTCTCCTCCATGCCTATGCTATTTACCGCTTCTCGCTCCAAATCGATGGTGACCCTTGCCTCGGGATCGCTCTCGCCCAGTTCGATCAGGCGAGCTACTGACTCGGGGGGCAGCTGAACAGTAAGCAACCCGATCTTGGCACAGTTATTGCAGAAAATGTCGGCAAAGCTGGGGGCGATGATGACCCGGAAGCCGGCATCTACCAACGACCAGGGGGCGTGCTCCCGGGAGGAGCCGCAGCCGAAATTAGCCCCGGCGACCAGGATGCTGGCCCCGGCGTACTCCTTCCTATTTAGGATGAAGTTCGGATCCTCCCGCTTCCAGTCGTAGAAAAGGAAAGGCCCGAAGCCCGAACGCTCGATCCGCTTCAAAAACTGTTTGGGGATGATCTGATCGGTGTCCACATGGGCTCGATTCAGGGGTAATAGGGTGCCGCTGTGCTGACGAAAAGCCTTCATTTGGCTAACTCCCGGACATCGGTGAGGTGGCCGGTGATGGCCGCGGCGGCAGCCATCGGGGGAGAGAGAAGATGGGTCCGGCCGCCGGCTCCCTGACGACCCTCGAAGTTCCGGTTTGAGGTTGAGGCGCAGCGCTCGCCCGGCTGCAGGAAATCGGGGTTCATGCCCAGGCACATCGAACAGCCGGCATCGCGCCAATCAAAGCCCGCCCGAGTGAAAATCTGATCCAGCCCCTCGGCCTCGGCTTGGAGTTTGACTGCGGCTGAGCCGGGAACAACCATCGCCTGCACTCGGTCATGAACCCGTCTTCCCGTAACTATGCGGGCGGCCGCCTGCAGATCCTCCAGTCGGGCGTTGGTACAGGAACCGATGAACACCCGATCCACCGCTATGTCCTGTAGCGCAGTGCCTGGGGTGAGAGCCATGTAGTGAAGCGCCCGCTGCCCATTTTCGTCTTCCGGTTCGGGCACTCGCCCACTGATTGCCGCCGCCTGAGCCGGATTGGTCCCCCAGGTTACGTAGGGCTCCAGCGAGTCGGCGGAGAGCTTGATTTCGCGGTCGAAGTGAGCTCCCGGGTCGGTGGGCAGCCGTCTCCACTGCTCCAACGCCGCCTCCCACTCTGCTCCGCGGGGAGCATGGGGGCGTCCCTCCAGAAAGGCAAAGGTGATTTCGTCGGGAGCAACCATGCCCACTCTGGCCCCCCACTCGATCGACATATTGCAAATTGTCATCCGACCGGTCATCGAGAGGCGGCGAATGGTCGAGCCCCGATACTCGACGATCGACCCCTGGCCTCCGGCCACGCCAGCTTTGGAGATCAGGCTGAGCACAACATCTTTCGCTACTACTCCCAAGGGAAGCTCGCCCTCCACAGTGACCGCCAGATTTTGGGGCCTGGGTTGGGGCAGGCATTGGGTGGCCAACACCTGCTCCACCTCTGAGGTGCCGATACCGAAGGCCATCGCCCCCATCGCTCCATGAGTAGAGGTGTGGGAGTCGCCGCAGACGATGGTCATTCCAGGCTGGGAGAGGCCCAATTCGGGACCGATCACATGCACGATGCCCTGGCTGCGGTGGCCCATGGGGTAGAGCTTGATGCCGGACCGGCGGCAATTTTCGGTCAGCTGATCCATCTGCCGGCGTGAAATTTCGTCGGCGGCGCGATAACCGCCTCGGGTGGGGGTGTTGTGATCCATAGTGGCCACGGTCAGCTCCGGCCGCCGGATGCTGCGGTTCTGGAGGCGGAGGGATTCAAAAGCCTGGGGGGAAGTCACCTCATGGAGGAGGTGAAGATCGACATAAAGCAGGTCAGGCTCTCCCGCGGCGGCCCGAACAACATGGTTCTGCCAAATTTTCTCGGCTAAGGTCTGAGGCATTTGAGATTAAAGATACACTCCCTAAGGAGATGGATAATCTAGAGCTTGACCACAATTACCGGCGACTTAACTTGTGAATTAGGCACAGAGGCAATCGGCTCTTCGCTGCTGTACAATGAAACTCAGAATTTATGAATCAGGACACATTGCTTATTAATCTCCTCCTTCTTGTACGCCTTAGCAAGGCGGAGGATGGTTCGTCCTGAATAAGCTAGGACAGAGTAACCGATAGCCTCCGCCGGACCAGGCGGAGGCTTTTTTATTTGTAGATGGAGGGGCGAGCGATCCTCAACCCGACAAAAGGAGATTCAACCTTAATGATCGGAGCAGACATTATCCTGACCGCCCTGGAGAAGGAAGGAGTCGATACCATCTTCGGCTATCCTGGGGGAGCCAATTTACCCATTTATCAGAGCCTTCCCGATCATCCCAGGCTTCATCACATTCTGGTGCGCCACGAGCAGGGTGCCGCCCACATGGCAGATGGATACGCCCGGGCCGGAGGCCGGCCGGGGGTGGTCTTCGCCACCAGCGGCCCGGGGGCGCTCAACCTGATCACCGGCCTGGCCACTGCCTATATGGACTCGGTGCCGATGGTGGCGATTACCGGTCAGGTGGGGACCAGCCTACTCGGTCGTGATGGCTTTCAGGAGTCCGATGTGGTCGGCTGCAGCCATCCGGTGACCAAACACAACTACTTGGTAACCAGAGCCGAGGAGTTGACTCGGGTGATTCATGAGGCCTTCCACGTTGCCACTACCGGTCGACCCGGACCGGTATTGATTGACATCTGCAAGGATGCCCAGCAGGCCGAGTGTGAGCCGCTCTGGCCCGCTCAGCTGGAGATGCCAGGTTATCACCCGAGGGGAGAGGTGGATTCGGATCAGCTTCAACTGGTTGCCCGGGCCTTGAGCGAGGCTGAGCGGCCGGTGATTCTAGCTGGGCACGGCGTACTGCTTGGCCGGGCGGAGCGGGAGCTAATCGAGGTGGCGGAGCGGAGCCAGACCCCCACCGGCACCACGCTGTTGGGGATCGGAGCCTTCCCGGTCCGCCACCCGCTGGCCCTGCATATGACCGGGTTCATGGGTACCGGATGGAATCTGCGGGCGGTGCAGGATGCCGATCTATTGCTCTGTGTGGGGATGCGAATCGATGACCGGGTGACCGCCAAGCTGGATGAGTGGGCGCCCCATGCCAAGACCTTCATCCACATCGATATCGACCCTTCGGAGATGGGCAAGAACGTTCGTCCGCATTTGGAGGTGGTGGCGGACGCCAAGGCGGCGCTGACCGGGATTGCCGCCCACTTGGGGGCGCCGCCGGCTTCGCGCCTGGGTTGGCTGACCCAGATTGAGCGCTGGCGAGAGGAGCATCCCCTTCGCTATTCGGAATCCAACGGCTATTTGCAGCCCCAGGATGTGATGATCGAGATGTATGAGCGCTGCCGGGACGAAGCGATTGTGGTGGCTGATGTTGGCCAGAATCAGATCTGGGCGGCGCTGTGGTGGAACTATGCTCGCCCCGGCCTTTTCATAAACTCCGGGGGGGCGGGAACCATGGGCTTCGCCCTGCCGGCGGCGATTGGGGCGGCGGTCGCCCGGCCTGATCGGGCGGTGTGGTGTGTGGCCGGCGAGGGAGGGTTCGTAATGACTGCTCAGGAGCTATCCGTGGCCGTGGAGCAGCAGTTGGAGGTCAAAATTGTCCTCCTTAACAACTTCTCGCTGGGCATGGTGCGACAGTTCCAGGACGACTTTTATGGTGGGGTTCGCTCCCACTGCGATCTGGCGGTGATGCCTGATTTCGTCAAGTTGGCCGAGGCTTACGGCCTGGTTGGCCTGCGGGCCGAGCGGCGGGAGGAGGTGTCCGAGGTATTCTCGGTTGCCCAACGAACCAAGGGTCCGGTGCTGATCGACTTTCGCATCGATCCCGAGGCCAACGTCTACCCGATCGTTCCCCTCGGCGCTGGCCTCAACGATTTCAAGGAGCTGCCTGATGAATACGCCTGACTTAACCACGGAGCGAATTCGCATCCTCTGGTTGGAGGCGGAGAATAATCCTGGGGTGCTCTCTCGGGTGACCGGGATGATTCGACGGCGGGGATTTAATATCCAGAGCATTTCGGCGGCGCCCACCGAGCGGCCTAACCGTTCCCGGATGACGCTCTCCGTCGATGCTGGTGGAGGAGAGGTCGATCAGGTGGAGAAGCAGCTGGATCGACTGATCGAGGTGACCGATATCGCCGACATCACCGAACAGAAAGAGTTGGTTCGAGAGCTGCTCCTGGTTCGGTTGAACGGAGTTGGAGAGCGGCAAGAGGAGCTGAATAAGCTGCTGACCGAGGGGGGGGGAAGGATAATCGAGGAGGAGGCCGGGGAGCTCACGGTGGAGATCTCCGGCTGGCATCACTCCATGCCCCGACTGATCAGCGAGTTGGGTTCATTTGGCATTATCGGATTGGCCCGCTCCGGACCGCTGGCCATCTCCGGTAAATGATATTGATGAGGTATTAAATAGATATGAACCAGGGAGACGGCGGCGGTGTAGTAGGCGGCGAGATCGCCGCCAATTCAGATCGAGTGTATATCTTCGATACCACGCTGAGGGATGGCGAACAGTCGCCGGGCTTTGCTCTCTCCCAAGAGGCCAAGCTGTCTCTGGCCCGGCAGCTGGAGCAGCTGGGGGTGGATGTCATCGAGGCCGGCTTCCCGATCTCTTCCCCAGGGGACTTCGCCGCCTGTCAGCAGATCGCCCGAGAAATCCGAGGGCCGATGATCACTGCGCTGGCACGGGCGGTAAAGGCGGATATTGACGCGGTCTGGCAAGCCATCTCGGTGGCTGAGAAGCCCCAGATTCACATCGTCCTCTCGGTCTCCGATATTCACATTCAGCGCAAGTTGGGGAAGAGCCGGCAGCAGGTGCTGGAGATTGGCGAGGCGGCGGTGAAGTATGCTCGTGGTCTCTGTCCGCAGGTGGAGTATTCACCGGAGGACGCCGGCCGGGCAGATCGTGATTATCTGGTCGAGACGGTGGAGCGGATGATCGATGCCGGAGCGACGACAATCAACATCCCCGACACTACTGGCTACTGCCTGCCTCACGAGTTTGCCGACCTTATTAGCTATGTGCGTCGAGAGGTGCGTCATTCGGAGCGGGCGATTTTCTCGGTTCACTGTCACAACGATTTGGGGCTGGCCACGGCTAACACCATCGCCGCGATCGAGGCCGGGGCGCGGCGGGCCGAGGTGACGATCAACGGGATCGGGGAGCGGGCCGGGAACACCGCCCTTGAGGAGGTGGTGATGCTGCTCGCCGTGCGTCAGGCAACGCTCGGCCTGGAATGTGGGGTGGATACCACCCAGATCGTGCCCACCTCGGAGCTGCTGACCGAGCTGACCGGCGTGCCAGTGCAACCGAATAAGGCGATCGTTGGGGCCAACGCCTTCGCTCATGCCTCGGGAATTCACCAGGATGGGGTGCTGAAGGATGCCCTCAACTACGAGATCATGAAGCCGGAGGATGTCGGGCTGGATACCAGCCGGATCGTGCTCACCGCCCGCAGTGGGCGCCATGCCTTCCGTTATCGCCTCCGAGTTCTGGGGCTAGAGGTGGCCGGGCCCCGCTTCGAATCGGTTTGGCAGGGCTTTTTGGCCCTGGCCGATGGGAAGAAAGAGGTGGCCGACGCTGACCTTCGGGAGCTGGTGGCTGGGGGTTGAGTCAGGTGTTTTGTAGGGTTTAGACGATTAGATGATTTATCACCTATTCGGTCATCCCAGCCCTTCAGAGATGTCTAGCGATCAGAAAATCTGATTACCGGGATTGGTTTCCTGTCCCACGTACAGAGGGATAGCCTGCGCTTGACCTTCTGGGCTTGCCGGATGGGGAGCTCCAAGGACGAGGGCCTGTGAAACGTAAGGTCCCATCTTCCGATCTCCCAGGTTGATACAGACGATCACATTCTGGCCGACCAACTCCTCCTCAGGAATCAGCGCGAGCTGGCCTACCGATAGCCGTTCGCCGAGGTGTCCAAGGTCCAATTTCAGCACTCGACAGGGAAAGCGGGTTTCCGAGGCCAGCTGCGCTTCAATGACTCGGGCTACCCGGAGGTCAATCTTTTCGAACGTGTTGAAAGGGATCTGTGCTTTCTGCGGTGTATTGGGCTTGATCGCTGCCATCAAATTAGCTTAAATCTAAATTAATCATGAATGGAGAGGAGATCGTAATTGGGCGAGAATCTCGGACCCCAGGGGTTCCTCCGGTTGGGCAGGCTCCGGCTCGTACTCCCAAATTTTGCCCGTACCCTGGGCTGGCCAAGCTTTGCCCTGGACAATCAGATCCTCTAATATGCCGCTTGGGCGAGACGGTACGATTTTTACCCCCAAGGAATTTCCGTGTTCAGTGATCTCGATGGAGTTGCCTGCTGCTACCCATCTCAAGGTTTCGCTTAA
>JBOHUW010000066.1:0-7170 GCA_050734895.1 Candidatus Dormibacteraceae bacterium
CCGAGCTCAATAGCCGTCCTCGTAAGACTCTCGGCTGGATTACTCCTGCGCAGGCTTTCAACCGCTTAATATCAGACCCCAATCACCCATTTGTTGCGTCGACCCCTTGAGATCGCCCTCCCCCACAAAGGGGGAGGGATTTATTGGTAGTCGGGATCAAACGCTAAGCAGGTCCAAACTGACTGGCTCCTCGGCCTCCTCTTCGGAGAGTCGGGCAGCCTGCTCGCGCTGCTTCTTGTAATAGTCGAGCCCGGTTCCGGCCGGGATGAGCTTACCGATGATGACATTCTCTTTCAAGCCCCGCAGGTGATCGACCTTGCCGCTGATCGCCGCCTCGGTGAGCACTCGGGTGGTCTCCTGGAAAGAGGCCGCTGAGAGCCAGGAGGTGGTGTTAAGCGCCGCCTTGATCAACCCCAGGAGGACGGTGTGGGCGGTGGCCGGTTCGCCTCCCTCGGCTAGAATCTCCCGGTTGGCCTCCTCGTACTCCCACTGGGTGACGATCTCACCCGGCAGCAGCAAGGTGTCCCCGGCCGCATCGATTCGTACCTTACGCATCATCTGGCGAACGATCACCTCGATGTGCTTGTCGTTGATGTCCACTCCCTGAGAGCGGTAAACCTTCTGCACTTCGCTAACCAGGAAGGTCTGGACCGCCTCCTTACCCCGAATCTGCAGCAGGTCCTGAGGGTTAACCGCACCCTCGGTGATCTGTTGACCAGCCTCGACTTGAATCGGTTGACCATCTCGGGTCTCCAAGTCCGAACGCACCCGCATTCCGTGCGGGATAACGTACTCCCGCACCTCCTCATCCATGGTGCGAACTACGATCTCTTTACCCTTGACTTCAACCTGGCCGGCATGGCGAGTGCGCAACACCGCCTCCCCATCACTCTCTCGGGCCAGCTCCTGGCCTTCCATGACTTGGTCACCAGTCTTGACCTGAAGTCCCATCATCGAGGCTTCCATCTGATAAGAAACCTCGAACTCCTCCTGAGATACGATACGAGCCTTTCTCCCACCGTCTTCATGGATAATCTCCAGCTGGCCATCGATCTCCGAGATGATCGCCTTCCCCTTCGGAACTCGAGCCTCGAAGAGCTCTTCCACCCGGGGAAGACCCTGGGTGATATCGACCCCGGCCACCCCTCCGGTGTGGAAGGTTCGCATGGTTAGCTGGGTGCCCGGCTCACCGATCGACTGAGCCGCGATGACCCCAACTGCCTCACCAATTTCCACCAGCTTGCCGGTGGCCAGGTTACGCCCGTAGCAGAGTCGACAGACCCCCTCTCGGGCTTCGCAGCTCAAAACCGAGCGGACCTTGATCGATCCCACCTCGGCCGCAATCGCCGCTCGCGCAATTCGGTCGGTAATCATCTCATCTGCCGGACAAAGCTGACCGATATCCTCGGCCGCAAAGCGACCCGCCAGCTGTTCGGCGATCGGCTCGTTGGCCGCCCGCCCGGGCTCCACTCCCCGAACCCAGATCCCGCCCTTGGTTCCACAATCGTGTTCTCGCACGATCACATCCTGTGAGACGTCTACCAAGCGCCGGGTTAGATAGCCGGAGTCGGCCGTTCGCAGTGCGGTATCGGCCAATCCCTTCCGTGCTCCATGGGTAGAGATGAAGTACTCAAGCACCGTCAACCCCTCGTTGAAGCTGGCCTTGATCGGCAAGTCGATGATCCTACCGGTAGGATCAGCCATCAACCCTCGCATACCGGCCAGCTGACGCACCTGCTGAATATTTCCCCGTGCTCCCGAGGTCATCATGATCCAGATCGGATCGAAGGAATCGAAGGATTGCTCGGTTGCCCGGGCCACCTCCTCCTGAGCTCCGGTCCACAACTCGATCACCTTCCGATAGCGCTCGTCTTCGGTCATTACTCCGCGACGATACATCCGCTCCACCGCATCGACCTCGCCCTCGGTCCGCTCGATGATCTCCGGCTTGGCCTTGGGATGCGGCACATCCATCGCCGAGATGGTGAGGCCGGCCTGGGTCGAATAGCGAAAGCCCAACCGTTTGAGTGAGTTGGCCGTCTCTGCGGTTAGCTGGTTGCCGTAAAGGCGAAAGAGCTGGGCGACCAGGTTACGCAGCTGCTTGCGATCGAAATGGAGGTTCTGGAAAGGTAGCGGTTCCAACTCGGGATCCTCCGCCAACTCGGTCGGTGGGTGGCCCAGCGGCAACACCTGATTGAAGATTACCCGGCCTGGAGTAGTAACCAAAAGCTCCCCGTCCACCCGCACCCGGACCCACTCCTGGAGACCGACCATATCCAGCTGCTGGGCCAGAATTGCCTCATTGACATCGGAGTAAGTGGGAAGCTTGTGCAGCTGCTCACCCGAGGGCTCATCGCCTCGGGCCACGGTGAGCCAATAACAGCCGAGCACCACATCCTGGGTGGGAGCCACCACCGGGTGGCCATCTGCCGCCGAGAGGATGTTCTGGGAGCTCATCATCAGATTCCGCGCCTCGGCGATGGCTCCCGAGAAGAGAGGCACATGGACCGCCATCTGGTCACCGTCGAAGTCGGCATTGAAAGCAGTACACACCAGCGGGTGAAGCTGAATCGCCGAACCCTCGACCAGGACCGGGTTGAAGGCCTGAATTCCTAGCCGGTGCAGGGTTGGAGCTCGGTTGAGCAAAACCGGGTGCTCGTGGATCACCTCATCGAGGACATCCCACACCTCCGGTCGCATCCGCTCCGCCATCCGCTTGGCAGTCTTGATGTTCGTTGTATATCCCTTGTTGACCAACTCGCGCATGACAAACGGCTTGAAGAGTTCGAGGGCCATCTTCTTGGGCAGCCCGCACTCATTGAGTCGCAACTCAGGCCCAACCACGATCACCGAACGGCCGGAGTAATCCACTCGCTTACCGAGCAGGTTCTGCCGGAAGCGGCCCTGCTTACCCTTGAGTAAATCGCTGAGCGACTTCAGCTTGCGATTGCCGGTGCCGGTAATTGCTCGTCCCCGACGACCGTTGTCAATCAGGGCATCCACCGCCTCCTGGAGCATTCGCTTCTCGTTGCGGACAATAATCTCCGGCGCACCCAACTCGAGCAATCGCTTGAGTCGATTGTTTCGGTTGATCACCCGACGATAGAGGTCGTTGAGGTCGCTGGTGGCAAAGCGTCCACCGTCAAGCTGGACCATCGGCCGCAGCTCGGGTGGGATCACCGGCAGCACCTCCATCACCATCCAGGTCGGGGAGGAGTCCGACTTCCGGAAGTCCTCAACCACCTTCAGCCGCTTGATCGCCTTCTGCTTACGCTGGCCGCTGGTCGCCTTGGATTCCTCACGCAGGCGGTAGTACTCCTGCTCCAGATCGACGCGGGAGAGGAGTTCACGGATCGCCTCGGCTCCACTTCCGGCCTGGAAGGCCTTCCCGAAATGCTCCGCATACTCGCGGTACTCGACATCGGTGAAGAGCTGCTTCAGGTGTAGCCCCTCCAGTCCATCGCGGGCCCCCGCGATCGCCGCCTCCAACGCTGCCAGTTCGGCTTCAATCCGGGCGCGCTCAAGGGCGGTGGCCTCCTCGATGGTCGCCTCCAACTCAACTTCGGCCCGACGGAGCCGACCTCGGGCGTCTTCCTGGGCGGCCCGGGAATCAGATTCACTGCGCTCGATCCGCTCCTGTACCTTGCGTAGGACGGCGGTGATCATCTCCTCCGAGAAGAGCTCGCCTCGAGTGACCACCTCCTCTTCATTATCATCCGGGCCGATCGAGAGAGTTCGTTTCGCCTTGGTGCCCAATCCGGTGCGGATCTTCTCCTGCACACTCTGCCCCTGGGTCGTGAGCAGGTTGACTGTCTCTTCATGGGCCGATGCTCGCTTGGCCACTTCGGCTTCCACCTCGGCCTTGAGCTGCTCCTGCCCTCCCTGGTGCTCGGCTCGGACTCGGTCAACTGTTGCCTCGAGCTCCGCCCGCAGAGCAATTGCCCGCGGGTCATCCTCGATGGTCAGGGTGGAAAGCAGCTGCTCGCGCACCTCCTCATCAACGTGAGTGACGATGTAGCTGGCAAAGTAGAGTACCTTCTCCAGATTGCGGGGCGACATATCGAGGAGCAGCCCCATCCGACTGGGAATCCCCTTGAAATACCAGACATGGCTAACCGGAGAGGCAAGCTTGATGTGGCCCATGCGCTCCCGCCGCACCTTGCTGCGGGTGACCTCGACTCCACACTTGTCGCAGATAATCCCCTTGTAGCGGTATCGCTTGTACTTTCCGCAGTGGCACTCCCAATCCCGGGTGGGACCGAAGATACGCTCACAGAAAAGCCCGTCTCGCTCTGGACGGAGGGTACGATAGTTGATCGTCTCCGGCTTGGTGATTTCCCCGTGAGACCAGCTGTTGATCGTCTCCGGCGAAGCCAGATTAAGCCGCAGCGCATCGAAGTTCTCCAGCTTTAGCACGCTCTACCCCTTTATTTGGTTTTTATCATTTTTATCGGGCGAGGCAAGCCTAGCCCCTACGGTGCTATTCATTGCTCTCACCCAATTCCTGCCGCTCCAGGCTGATCCCCAGGTTGAGCGGCACCTCCGGCATGTCATCCTCGGAGAGGACTATCTGCTGCTCGTTCTCGCTCAGGATCTCCACCCCCAAGCCAAGTCCCTGGAGCTCCTTGACCAATACCCGGAAGCTCTCCGGAATACTCGCCTCGAGGGTGTTATCCCCCTTGACGATCGCCTCGTAGGCCTTGACTCGACCGACGATGTCATCCGACTTAACGGTCAGAATCTCCTGCAGAACGTGAGAGGCGCCGTAGGCTTCCAAGGCCCACACCTCCATCTCGCCGAATCGCTGGCCACCAAACTGCGCCTTCCCACCCAGCGGCTGCTGGGTGACCAGGCTGTAAGGTCCAGTGGAACGGGAGTGAATCTTATCCTCAACCAGGTGAGCCAACTTCAGCATGTAGATCATTCCCACCGTGACCGGTAAGTCAAACTCCTGACCTGATCGGCCGTCGCGGAGCTTGATTCGGCCATCGCGAGGCAGCCCATGGCGGACCAGATCTTTCTCGATTTTCTCTAGCGGGGCCCCATCAAAGACCGGAGTCTGAACCTTCACTCCCAAGGCTCGAGCCACCCATCCGAGGTGGGTCTCCAGAACCTGACCCAAATTCATCCGGCTCGGCACCCCGAGCGGGTTGAGCACGATCTCCACCGGCGTGCCATCGGGCAGGAAGGGCATATCTTCCACCGGCAGGATGCGGGCGACCACCCCCTTGTTGCCATGGCGACCGGCCATCTTATCACCGGCCGAAATCTTTCGCTTCTGGGCGACGTAAATCCGGACCATCTCGGTCACTCCGGCCGAGAGTTCGTCTTTATTTTCTCGGCTGAAGAGCTTGACGTCGACCACCACACCGCGCTCCCCATGAGGAACACGGAGGCTGGAATCACGCACCTCCCGCGCCTTCTCTCCGAAAATGGCACGAAGTAGCCGCTCCTCGGCGGAAAGCTCGGTCTCCCCCTTGGGAGTGATCTTCCCGACCAGCACATCCCCAGGATGAACTTCGGCTCCGATGTAGACGATCCCCTGCTCGTCCAGGTTGCGCAGCGCCTCTTCCGAGACGTTGGGGATATCGCGGGTGATCTCCTCCGGTCCGAGCTTGGTTTCCCGCGCCTCCAGCTCGAACTCCTCGATGTGAATCGAGGTGTACTTATCTTCCTTGACGATGCTCTCCGAGAGGAGGATGGCATCCTCGAAGTTGTACCCCTCCCAGGACATGAAGGCAACCATTACGTTGCGGCCCAGAGCCATCTCGCCGTTCTCGATCGCCGGTCCATCGGCCAGAATGGTGCCTCTCTCCACCCGCTGGCCGGGCTTGACCAGGGTACGGTGGTTGACGCAAGTTCCCTGGTTGGAGCGATAGAACTTGGTCAGCGGGTAACGCCGCTCGGGCGATCCATCATCCGGCTGAACCACGATATCAAAGACTGGATTGGAGTGAACTCCGCGCAGATCCTGAGGTCGGGCAACGTCGATTACCGTGCCGACCACTTCGCTGACGATCATCTCGCCCGAGTACTGCGCCGCCGCCCGCTCGACGCCGGTGCCCACCAAAGGTGATTCGGTGATCAGCAGCGGCACCGCCTGCCGCTGCATGTTAGCCCCCATCAATGCCCGGTTGGCGTCGTCATGTTCCAAGAAGGGGATCAGGGCGGTGGCCACCGAGACGATCTGCTTGGGCGAGATGTCCATGTATTGAATGTTGCTGATGTCGGCCAGCGCAAAGTGTCCCCGTACCCGCGATGGCACCCTCTGCTCGACGAAAGTCCCCTCGTCATTCAAGGCCGCGTTGGCCTGGGCGATACCGTAAAGATCCTCTTCGTCGGCCGAGAGATAGGAGATCTCCGTGGAGGCCCAGGGCAGAATGTCGACCGAGCCGACCTTGGCCTGGCGCAGCTTCTCTATTGCTGCGGTATCGAGGCGGGTACCTTTGGCCAACACTTCGCTCTCATCGTCTGCCAATGCTGGGCGACGGAGGGTGCGGCCGAGCAGTCGCTCGTCGGTCTCCCGCTCCGCTTGAACACTCACCGTCAGCCGGTTCCAGACTCGGCGAAAGGGAGTTTCGACAAAACCAAATTCGTTGACTCGAGCGTAGGTGGCAAGCGAGCCGATCAGGCCAATGTTCGGACCTTCCGGGGTTTCAATCGGACAGATTCTCCCGTAGTGGCTGTGGTGAACATCACGCACGTCGAAGCCGGCTCGCTCCCGAGAGAGCCCCCCCGGCCCAAGCGCCGAAAGCCGCCGCTTGTGGGTCAACTCGGCCAACGGGTTGACCTGGTCCATGAATTGGGAGAGCTGACTGGAGCCGAAGAACTCCTTGATCGCCGCCACCACCGGGCGGGCGTTGATCAGGGAGGCAGCGGTCACCGTGGCCGGGTCGGAGATGGTCATCCGCTCCTTGATGATCCGCTCCATCCGAATCAGACCCATCCGGAATTGATTCTGAAGCAGCTCACCGACCGCCCGCACTCGCCGGTTGCCGAGGTGGTCGATGTCATCGGCCACCTGCCGCTCTCGAGGGGCGTTGTTGAGTTCCAGAAGCTGGCGGATGATGACTATGAAATCACCCTTCTCCATGATTCGTAGCTCACGATTCTTCACCCGCTCGGCAATCTCTTCCGGAGAGCGCCCGAGCCGCCGATCGACCTTGTATC
>JBOHUW010000067.1:0-7139 GCA_050734895.1 Candidatus Dormibacteraceae bacterium
GTTGGGGCTGTGGAGTGTCGAGTTGTTGGAGCGCCTCAAGTACCTGGACGGCAGCGTGCAGGATCTGAGCGAGTTGCCGGATGAGCTGCGAGCGAAGTACAAGGAGGCCTTTGAGATCGATCCACTGGCCATGCTCCGCCTCACCGCGGCGCGAGCCAAATGGATCGACCAGAGCCAATCCCACAACGTCTTCCTCCGCGGCGCGGTAGGACGGGTGTTGGATGAAACCTATCGGGCGGCCTGGCGGATGGGGCTCAAAACCACCTACTACCTACGCAGCCTGGCCGCCTCTCAGGTGGAGAAATCGACCCTCGATACGAAGTATGGATTAACCCAGAAACGGAACTACGAACTGACCGAAGCGGCTCCCCAGCCGCCCGAACCTATTCCCCAGGCGGCCGGTGTCGCCTGTGGCCTGGACGGCGAAGAGTGCGAGGTCTGCCAGTAAAAATGCCGATCATCAATGCTTCGAAGACCGATCCGAACAAGATCCTGCCTATCCATTATCCGTGGGCGCGTGAATATTACCGCTCCGGAGTGGCTAACAACTGGACTCCGGAGGAGGTCTCGATGCAGCGCGATGTCGAGCAGTGGAAGGCGGCCGGGGTGCTCAGTGATGGAGAGCGGCGGCTGATTCTCTGGAACCTAGGCTTCTTCTCCACCGCCGAATCACTCACCGCCAACAACCTGGTGCTGGCCGTCTATCGCCATATCACCAACCCCGAGGCGCGGCAGTATCTCCTCCGTCAGGCTTACGAGGAGGCGGTTCACACCGACACCTTCATCTACTGCTGTGACACCCTGGGATTGGATCCGGATGATGTCTACAACATGTATTTGCGCATCCCTTCTATTAAGCAGAAGGATGATTTTGTGGTCGGTCTTACTCGTTCAGTTTTTGATCCGACTTTTTCGACCGAAGGAACGGCTAATGTCCAGCGCTTCGTCCATGACTTGATCGGCTTCTACGTGCTGATGGAGGGAATATTCTTCTATGCCGGCTTTGCCATGATGTTGGCACTGAAGCGGCAGAACAAGATGATCGGGATTGGCGAGCAGTTCGAGTACATCATGCGCGACGAGAGCCTACACCTCGCCTTCGGCTGTGACCTAATCGCGGCGATTCGAAGCGAGAACCCGAAGATCTGGACCTCCTCCTTCCAGAGCGAGATTGTCGATCTGGTCGAACAGGCGGTAGAGCATGAGAAGCGGTATGCTATCGATGCCTGTCCGGATGGCGTGTTAGGGCTGAACGGTGAGCTCTTCGCCAAATATGTTGAGTATGTCGCCGATCGTCGCCTGGAGCGACTCGGTCTGCCCCGCCGCTATGGAACTGCCAACCCCTTCCCCTGGATGTCCCAATCGGCCGACCTCTCTAAGGAGAAGAATTTCTTCGAAACGCGGGTAACCGAGTACCAGACCGGCTCGGCGCTGCGCTGGGAGTAGGCCGTGGAAGAGTGCGTTTTCTGCCGAATTGCTGCTGGTGAGATTCCGGCTACCGTGGTGGCGAACGAGATACGGGTGATGGCCTTTGAGGATTCCAATCCTCAAGCTCCCCTGCATGTGTTGGTCATCCCTCGCCGACATCTAACCGATGTTCATGCCATCCGCGATGGCCAGCTGCTGCTTGAAATGTATGATCTAGCGCGCCAGGTAGCGGCTCAGCGGGGAGTAGAGGAGAGCGGTTACCGATTGATTTTCAATCTCGGTCCAGATGGCGGACAAACCGTACTCCATGCTCATCTCCACGTATTGGGCGGTCGCCAGTTAAGCTGGCCTCCCGGCTAGTGTCATGAGTCGTCCGGTCGTTATTTTCTCGCTCGGGGGTACGATCGTCATGACTAGCGACGGCACCGGTGGTGTTGTCCCCGCGCTCAGTGTCGAGCAGTTGGTCGACTCGGTGCCCCAGCTCGCGGATGCCGGCATCGCCCTCGACGTGCGGAGCTTTTGCCAGCTGCCCGGCGCCTCACTAGGATTCGATGACCTTTTCGAGCTTGCTGCTGCCATCAAACAGGCGCTGGATAGCGGCGCCCACGGTGTCGTGATTATCCAAGGAACCGACACCATCGAGGAAACTTCGTTCCTGCTCGACCTGGTCCACGGCCGGCCCGAGCCGGTGGTGGTGACCGGAGCCATGCGCCACCCGACCATGGCCGGTGCCGATGGCCCGGCCAATCTGCTGGCCGCCGTTCAGACCGCCTCCAGCGCGGATGTCCGTGACCTGGGTTGCCTGGTCGTGTTCGCCGATCAGATCCACGCCGCGCGACACGTTCGCAAGACCCACGCCACCAGCATCGGGACCTTTGCCTCGCCCAACACAGGACCGCTCGGCCTGCTCGTTGAGGGCGTACCCCGAATCCTGAACGGAGCCACGTCGTGCTTGGCGCTCCCTCTGCCGAGCCGGTCGTCTCCGATCCGAGTTGCGGTGGTACCGGTCAGCCTCGGTGACGATGGCCAGCTCCTGGCCGGTGTCGATCAGCGCTTTGATGGCTTGGTGGTGGCTGCTTTCGGCGCCGGGCATGTCCCCGAAGTAACCGTGCCCGTGCTGACCGAGCTGGCGACCCGGATGCCGGTCGTACTTACCTCCCGGACCGGATCAGGCCCGGTCTTGTCCCGAACCTATGGCTTCCCCGGTTCCGAGCAGGACTTGCTCCAGCGGGGGCTGATCAGAGGGGGATTTCTCGACCCCTACAAGGCCCGCATCCTGCTCCATCTCCTGCTTGCGACGGGCGCCACTAGGGATGAGATCGAGCGTGCCTTTGAGATGGTGGGGAGTATTGGAAGTCGATAAAGCGCTTAATTTGCGCTTAATTTGCGCCTATAATTAGCCTGAATGTCCTTTACTCCGAAATATAGAATTAGTAACCTTTTACTCAACAACATTGCCCGGATTCATGCTTTGATCACCGGGTTGAACAGCCGTCGATTTCCGCATATCGTCTTGCTTGAGTTCGAGCGAACCGCCCGCGCGGTATCGGCATACGCCTCAACCAGCATTGAGGGTAATCCCCTGCCGCTTACCGAAGTAAAAAGGCTTCTCAAGCAGCATCCCCATCATATCCGTGACAGTGAAAAAGAGGTGCTAAATTACAACGCTGCCCTGGAGATGCTCAATCAGCAGCGTGAAGATAAAGGGGCGAACATATCACTCGAACTGATTCTGAGAATCCAAAAGCATGTAACCGATCAATTACTGCCGGCCAGCCAATCTGGTCACCTACGACAGGCACCGGTAGTTGTCAACGATCCGAGGAGCGGGAGGGTGGTGTATTTACCACCTGACGTCCAAGATGTACCTGCGCTGCTCGACGAGTTGTTGGAATATGTTTTGGCCAATCAGGGCGAAATAGACCCGTTAATTTTAGCCGGCATATTTCACAAACAGTTCGTGATCATTCATCCATTCATGGATGGTAATGGACGAACCGTAAGATTGAGCACCAAGGTATTGCTAGCCAGTATGGGCCTGAATATTTTTAATCTGTTTAGCTTTGAAAATTATTACAACCAGAACGTGACTAAATACTTTCATACAGTTGGCGAAGTAGGTGACTACTATGATCTTGTCAGCAAAACAGATTTTACTGGTTGGTTGGAATACTTCACGGAGGGGATCATCGACGAGTTGTTACGAGTTGAGAAGCAGCTGCCCCAAGCTATGACTCCGGAAACTACCCTAAAAGCCCACCATCAGGTGATTCTGGAGATCATCAAAGAGAGCGGCTTTGTGACCGATCATGATTACGCCCAGCGAACCAATCGAGCTAAGGCCACCCGGCTTTTGGATTTCCAAAAATTAATTGACCTGGGGTTGATTGTCAGGCGAGGCCAGAGCCGCTCTTCGCACTATGTATTCCGTCTTAGCAAAATCATAGCTTGAGTTATCATAAGTCCAGATATGATAACTCAAGCTGACCTAAGTAAGCCCAACGAAATGTTCGATCGGGAGTATGAATGGTCCCGGCTGGTCGACTTTATCACCGATCCTCGAGCTGGGGCTCAGCTCGGCATCATCTCGGGAAGGCGTCGTCAAGGCAAGAGCTTCCTTCTGCGGGCATTGTGCCAGGCAGCGAGAGGGTTCTATTTTGCGGCCGAGGAAGCGGCTGACGGTGAGTCCTTGCGTCTGGTGGGCATGGCACTGGCCGACCACATCAATGCGCCGGCGCCGCTGCAGTTCAACGACTGGCACGAGGTCCTTGATGCCCTACTCGCCCTCGGCCGTGACCGCTGCATCCCCATCGTCATCGATGAGTTTCCCTATTTGGTCAAGGCCAACCCCAGCTTGCCGTCGATAATCCAGCAGGCGTTTGGTCCGTTGCGACCGGAGCGCGATACCAGCCGTGCTCGCGTCCTTCTGTGCGGATCGGCACTTTCTTTCATGGGTCGATTGTTGTCGGGGAACGCACCGCTGCGTGGGCGCGTCGGTCTGGAACTCGTCGTTCCCACGCTTGACTACCGACTCGCGGCCGAATTCTGGGGCATTGGTGACCCGTCGACCGCGCTCAAAGTGAATGCGATCGTCGGGGGCACACCGGCATATCGTCGAGAGTATGCCCGTGACGACACCCCCTCGAGTCCGGCTGATTTCGACGCCTGGGTCGTTCGTACCGTGCTCTCCCCCGCCAGTCCGCTGTTTCGAGAGGCTCGCTATCTCTTGGCCGACGAATCCGAACTTCACGACACCGGGCTCTACCATTCGGTTCTGGCGGCGATTGCCGAGGGCAACGCGACTCGCGGGGGTATTGCCTCCTATCTGGGGCGCAAGTCGGGCGATCTCGCCCACCCGTTGACCGTGCTCGAAGACTGCGGACTGCTGTCGAGCGAGCCTGATGTGTTTCGGGAGAAGCGAACCACCTTTCACATCGCCGAGCCACTGTTGAGCTTCTATCACGCGGTCATGCGTCCCATCTGGTCTGATCTGGAACACACTCGCGACGCTACCCTCCTTTGGCAACGGAGTCAACGCCGGTACACCTCCAACATCGTAGGCCCGCATTTCGAGCACGTCTGTCGTTACTGGACCCGTCATTTGGCGCCTCCCGAGCTATTTGGAGACTACCCCACTCAGGTCGGCGTGGGGGTGGTGAACGATCCGCTGAACAAGACCAGTTACCAGCTCGATGTGGCCGTCTCGGGGTTGGACGATCATGACCGGACCTACCTGCTTGCCGTCGGTGAGGTCAAGTGGAACGAAACGATGGGTATGGATCATCTGGAACGACTTCGGCGTATTCGCGCCCTCCTTGTCACCCAGGGATGGCCAGGTGCCGGCACCGCTAAGCTGGCCTGCTATAGCGGCGCGGGCTTCACGCTGGCCCTCACCGAGCTTGCGGAGCATTCTCCCGAGATTGTCCTTGTCGGGCTCGATGTGCTTTATGCGTAAAGGATGCCGCAAATTTTGTCCGGGAAAGTCCGGAAGTCGAAGCTATACCGGAGGCAATAAATTGGGTTGTACCGTCTGTTAGGCGGTCGCCGGTTGAGTTGGACTTCCGGGTAGCCTCATGAGTCGCCTGGTTCCCATCTTCTCGCTCGGGGCGAGGCCGGGAACAACTTCCTCTTCAAGTAACTGGTACCAGCACTAGATCTTCCCCGTTAGCCATCGTCGCAATACCCCGGTCGAAGGTGGCTAACCGTGCCCCATGGCGTCGGGCAAGGGCCAGCAGGTGGGCATCTGTAACCTGTCTGTGAGTTACTACCTGCTTGGGGTAGAGGTATCGGCCAAAGACCAGCGGGAGGTCGTCAGAGAGGAACTGGTGTCCTGGTACTTCGCGCATTCGATCCAGTAAGGAAACCGCTTCGGTCGGGGTCACTGCACCTGAGAGGGCAGAAGAGTTGGAAGATACGCGCACGAAGCCAGCCTCGGTGAATGGAGTTGTTGCCCAGGGCTGTCCTTGTCGGCTTTTGAACCAATCCAACGCCTGCCTGTGGTGGACATGGTCGAGCCAGGCTAGACTCACCAAGATGTTGATATCAAGAAGATCTATCACTCGTCCTCCATGGCTGACCGGACCATCTCATCAGTGATTAGAGGCATACCGGGAGGTCTCTGGAATACTGGAAAGCCCCGGTCTTCGCCAATCGGAGATACCTGGGGAGCTAGCCCCCGGCGTGCTAGGTCAGAGATGACTAAACCTAAAGAACGCTGCTCCGTTCGGGCCATTGCCCGTGCCGCGTAAAGGACATCCTCTGTCAGATTGATTGTAGTCCGCATGACGACATCATAGCATCGCATCGTGATGCTATGTAGATCTGAAGCTTTGATCCTATGCTCGCGGAGGCTCTCAAGCGGTATGGAAGGGGATGGGATGTTGCTGAGGCTGGCTCGCCCCAGTGATTCCTTGAGCGGCTCGTTTGCTGGGTTTGGTCTATTACAGGCTCTGGAGGCAGATCATCGAGCCGAAGAGAGATGAAGCTGTGTCTCGACTCCTGGGCAGTAATCAGCTGGCTGGAAGGTCACAAACCAGCCACAACTCTGGTGAATGCCGCGCTTGACCAGCATCCCATTATGATCTGGATCAACTTGGGTGAAGTTTACTACGTACTACATAGAAAAGCCAACGCGGAGCGAGCGGAAGCGATTGTACGCCATCTAACTACTCGTCTTCATCTTGATCAGGTGACGCCAGAGAGGACGTTGGAGGCGGCCCGCATTAAAGCAGCCTTCTCCATGGCTTATGCGGATGCCTTTGCCATCGCCACTGCTACGGCTCACAGTGCGGTGTTGCTTACTGGAGACCCGGAGATCCTTAATTCCAGAGGCCCTTGGCCGGTTACTGATCTGCGCTAAATGTTCGCTTTGGAATACGCGATTGCCCGAAATTTTGCCTCACCCAATGTTTTGTCCAGAAAAAGTCCGGAAATCAGGGCTATGCTGGGAAACAATGAGTTGGGCTATGCTACCTCCGATGAAGAATAGTAGAGACAAGTAGATGATCCTCAATCGCCTCTCACCCTATGCCCGTTGGATACTGCTGATCGGCACCCCGGTAGTGGTGTTGAGCTTCATCGGTGCGGTCTACTTTCAAATCTACGCCGGCACTAAATCCACCCGAAATGCCTGGATTTTGACCCACGATGTTGCGGCCGGGGCCGAGCTGACGGCGGACACCGTCGAACCAACTCTGGTGGGTGGTGAGGGA
>JBOHUW010000068.1:0-7088 GCA_050734895.1 Candidatus Dormibacteraceae bacterium
GACTCCAGCTTCCTCAGCTAAGATGGAAGCTGGTAGGGCACGACCATCGGCAAGGGCCATAATCACCCGGGCGCGAGTCGGTTCTGCTAGTAGCGAGGCCAAGACTGATATATCAGCATCACCGCCAGCTTTACCCATGCTTCAACTTTACGGTCAAGACACTTCCGCCTTGGTGGAAGTGTTTACGAAATAGGCTGGATAGATGAATTTGATTCCTCGGCGATGGCTTTTGTTGGCGGTGATGTGCGTGGGCATGTTCCTGGTGCTGTTAGATGCGACCGTGGTTAACGTTGCGCTGCCCCAGATCAGAGTTAGCTTGGCAGCCACTTTCGCCGGGCAGCAGTGGGTGGTCGATGGCTATGCGGTAGTGTTGGCCAGCTTGTTGCTGGGCGGTGGAGCAGCCGGGGATCGCTATGGGCACAAGCGAATCGTACTGATCGGACTGGGGGTGTTTGGGATAGCCTCGTTGATCTGCGGTGTGGCGCCAAATATAGATAGCCTGATTACGGGACGTGCTCTTCAGGGTTTGGGTGCTGCGTTGCTGCTTCCGGGTACCTTGGCGATAATTACTCACGCCTTCCCGGAGCGGGAGGAGCAGGCTCGAGCAGTTGGAGTCTGGGCGGGGGTCTCGTCGTTGGCGCTACCCGCCGGCCCTCTGCTGGGTGGAGCCTTGGTCTCCTTCCTCGGCTGGCGGAGCATCTTCCTGATCAACCTGCCGGTTATTATGGTTGCCGCTCCGGCCACCGTTTGGTTGGTGGCGGAGAGTGTTGATGGTAGAGGGCGCCGATTGGATCTACTCGGCTCGGTGCTGGCCGCGATCACTCTCGGGACGGCGGTTTTTGCCATCATCTCCGGGGAACATGGTGGCGTCAGCATTGGGGTCGTGCTGTCAGTAGTGACTGCCGGCGTTGCTTTGCTTGCCTTCCTGTGTTGGGAGGGCCGGGCGAGCGATCCGCTGCTTCCGTTGCGGCTGTTTCGCGCGCCGGCTTTTGTGGGCGCAAACTTGGTGGCCGCAGCGATGAATTTGGTCGGGGTAGGGACAGTTTTTATCTCCACTTTATATCTGCAAACCGTGCAGCACCACTCTCCGCTCGAGGCCGGTGTGATGCTGCTACCGCTTTTCATTCCGCTCGCCGTGTTCTCTCCGCTCACCGGCCGGTTGGCCGGACGCTATGGGCCGCGAGCACCGATGAGCATCGGTCTCCTGATCGGGGCGTTTGGCTCTGCTTCCCTGATCGGACTGTCTCCGTCGAGCAGTTATCTGCGTTTTTTACCGGTGTTGCTTGGTCTGGGTTTGGGGATGAGCCTGATGACCGCGGCGATTGTCGCTGCCGCGGTCCAGGCCCTTCCCGCCGACCGCGCTGGACTGGCTAGTGGAGTAAACAACGCTGCTCGCCAGGCGGCCGGGGCCTTGGGCATTGCCATCTACGGGGCCATCGCCGGCAGTCCGACCGAATCGCAACATTTCGCAACCGGGCTGCATTACCTCGGCCTTACGGCCGTGATACTCTGGCTGGCGGCTATCGTGCTGGCCTGGCTGACTATTCGTCCCTTGAGAGCATCTTGAGCGTTCACCGCTCCGGCAGGCTGAAAGTAGGTCGCCCGAGGTAGGAGATGTCGGGCTGGGCGGTCAACTCGCCGCCGTAAATTTCCAGCGCGTGGGCGATCCAACCGGTGGCTCGGGCTAGGCCAAAGATCGCTTCGCTGGCGCCTCGCTCCAGCCCCAGGCAGTGGATCAGGGCGCCGAGGGCAAAATCGACATTGGCTGGGGGGATGCCCCTCGCCTTGGTGGTGGCCAGAATGACCTGCACCATCTCCCACTTAGCAGATCTAGCGCAAAGTTGATTCAGCCGGTCGAGTAGGAAGCCGGCTCGGGGATCGCCCGAGCGGTGGAGGCGGTGACCGAAGCCGGGCAGTCGATCACCACGTCGGAGCCGGTCCTCAATTGTCCACTCAACGCGGGGTGGCCGAGTTACCTCGGTGAGCAGATTTTCGGCAGCCAACATCGCTCCTGCCTGGCGCGGCGCCCCCAGAGTGGATAATCCCGCGGCGACTACCGAGTAGGGATCGGCCAGCCAGGAGGCGGCGAGGCGTGCAGAGAGGGTAGAGAGGGAGAGTTCGTGATCCAGCAGCAGCACCAGCGCCTCGTTGAGCAGGGCTTCGGCGGCCGGTTGGGGTGGCGATTTGGCTAGCCGACTCCAGAGCCGCGCCGAAATGGTGCTCTCTCGAGGCAGCTCTCCGACCAGTGGAAGGGAGTCGACCAGAACGCTGATCAGCCGCCGCCCCGTAGCCTGTACCGAGGTAGCGTCGGTTTCGTAGCGGGCGACGTCACAGGGGGCTACCGCGCTGGCGGTAGCCCGCAGTCGATCGAGCGGTAGCGTGGCGGGTAGGAGGGCGCGCTGCACCGCCTGGCCGGTGCGAAGCGCCGTCGCCTCAGTTTGCCAAGGGGCATCAGGGGAGGTGACCTGACCGGTCCATAACCAGCCGGCGGCGGCCTCGAAACGTTGGCTGGCGGCGATGTCCAGGGCGTTGCGACCACGGAAGTAGAGGGCAGTTCCATCGGTTGAGACCGAGGTGAGAGCGGAGCTGGGAAGATGGCCCGGGCGGATCGCGGTCGAGCGGCTGTGCTGGCGGAGCTGTTCCACCTCTTCGAGCAGAAATCGGCTCCGCCCGTCCTTGCCTCGCTCGCGGGAGAGCAACCCCCGACTGACGTAAGAGTAGAGGGTGGTGGGCTTCACTCCCAGTCGGGCGGCTGCCTCTTCCGTTTTAAGCTGGTTCTTCATATTGATTACTTATCAATCTTGATGTTGAGCTCTCAATATGTCAAGCTGATTAAGGCTGGCGGGAGGCGTTTCCTGCCCAATTAATTTAGAGGAATAGAGATGGCAAAAGTTGGATCCCCGGAAAACGTATTCGAGATCACCGATGCAAAGCTGGTCAGGGAGGATGCGCTGGCGGCAACCGATCTGCGCACTGGTGTCTCCTACCGGTTGCCGATCAGTGACGAGACGGTGCGGGCAATCGACCTTCGGGGAATCAAAGCCGATGAGGGGGACTTTGGTCTCCTCTCCTACGATCCTGGATTTCTTAACACGGTGAGCTGTAAGAGCGCGATTACTTACATCGATGGCGAACGGGGGATTCTCCGCTATCGCGGCTACCCGATCGAGCAGTTGGCCGAGCGCTGCAGCTTTACCGAGGTTGCCTACCTCCTGTTGGAGGGTGAGCTGCCCACCGCGGCGCAGCTGACCGATTTCGAGGCTCAGCTAACTGCCGAGAGCGCGGTTCCCGAGCCCCTGCTACGCGGGTTGGAGAGCTATCCCGCCGGGCTGCATCCGATGAACCTCTTTATTTCGCTGGTGGCCGCTTTGGGCAGCTTCCATCCAGAGTCACGCAACCTGAAGGATTATGAGTCCAACCATCTTCAGGCGATTCGGCTGATCGCCCAGGTTCCCACTCTGGCGGCGGCGGCTTATCGAATCAGTCAGGGGGAGAAGCCGCTCCAGCCCAACCTCGCGCTTAGTTATGTAGATCGCTTCCAGGCCATGCTCTGGGCTGATCATGCGGAATGGAAACCAAACCCGGTTTTGGAGCGGGCACTCAGCCTGCTTTTCCTCCTGCATGCCGACCACGAGCAGAACTGCAGCACCAGTGCGGTGCGGGGAGTGGCTTCCTCTCACTCAGATCCCTTCTCTGCCCTGGCGGCGGGCGCAGCCGCTCTCTCCGGACCACTCCATGGGGGAGCCAACGAGGCGGTTATTCGGATGCTCAAGGAGATTGGTTCGGTTGACCAGGTGGCGGCTTATGCGGCGGCTTCCAAAGATGGCGAACACCGGCTGATGGGCTTCGGGCACCGCATTTACAAGTCTTACGACCCACGGGCCAAGGTGGTTCGGGCGATGGCCGAGCGGGTATTTGCAGAGACTGGTGTCAATCCCCGCCTGGAGATCGCCTTAGAGTTGGAGCGGGTGGCCCTGGCCGACCCCTACTTCAGCGAGCGTCGCCTCTATCCCAACGTTGATTTTTACTCCGGCCTGATCTATGAGGCGATGGGCTTCCCCTCGGAGATGTTCACAGTTCTCTTTGCGGTGGGACGAACCCCCGGTTGGGCGGCCCACTGGCTGGAGTTCATCTCCGACCCTGATCGCAAACTAGCCCGCCCCCGGCAGATTTACACCGGGCCTGGGGTGAGGGATGTGTCGACGGCGTAGGGAATTTGCATAGCCGAAGATAGCATTGGATGCTATGATGAGGGAATGACGCGGACAATTACTCAGGCCGAACTTCGCAATGGCAGTGCGGGAGTGATGGATGCGTTGGAGTTGGGTCATCACTTTGTTATCACTCGGAGAGGTACTCCCGTTGGCGAGTTGCGTCCGGTTGGGCGACGCCGGGAGGTTACCAGGGAAGAGTTGATCAGAGCCTTCAGTGGATTATCCAGGGGTTCAAACAGTGCGCAAATACGAGCCGAAATAGATGCCTGTTTCGGAGAGGATCGGATTGACGACGAGTGAACGGTTTCCAGTGGGGTTGCTGGATACTTGCGTACTGATCGATTTGGAGCAGCTGAAGGTAACTCAGTTACCGCTGATTACCAAAATAAGCGCCTTGACTCTGGCTGAGCTTGGTCAAGGATTGTATGCGGCTCATAATTCAGCGGAGCGGGCATTGCGTTTGGAACGACTACAGCTTGCTGAAGTCAATTTTGAGCCGCTGCCGTTTACCGCTGATTCAGCACGACGTTTTACCCACATGGTAGGAGCAGTGGTTGCCGCTGGCCGTAATCCAAAGCCACGGCGATTGGATCTGATGATTGCCGCAGTTGCCTCCGTGAACAAACTTCCACTTTTTACCCGTAACGCCAAGGATTTTATCGGACTTGAGCAGATCGTGACAGTTGTTGCGGTATGATGTCTTACAGTATGGGACAGACGCTTACTTTTCGACCCCGTGGTGCTAAAACCTTATCCCGGCTTCAAGCGCGGGCAAGCTTGATCCGAATGCCAAAGACCACTTTGGCGGATAGATACGTTGAAGAGGGACTGGCGATGGATGTCTATCCGGGAGTTATCTTTCGGGATGGGCCGGCCGGCCGTAGACCGGCTTTGCTGGGCGGTCCAGATGTCTGGGAGGTGATTCAAGTGCTACTCGATGCAGGAAGGAGTCGAAAGGCTACCGCAGAAACTCTTCATTTAAGACCTGGATTGGTTGATGCGGCGATTGCCTACTACACTGATAATAAAAGTGAGATAGATGAGTGGGTTGAGGCCAACCGGGAAGAGGGAGAGACCGCCGCGGCTGCCTTTGCTCGCTCACAGCTGTTGACCGCTGGATGAAGCTGCTCCTGGATGAGCAGCTGTGCCCGGTCATTGCTGAACAGCTGAGAACTCGGGATCATGATGTGCTGACGGTGGAGGAGGCGGAGCTGATTGCTCATAGCGATGAAGCGGTTTTCGCTTGGGCGATAGATAACAGTAGAGCAATAGCCACCAACAACATTAGAGATTTTCGCATCCTTCATGCTAATTCTCTGACTGTGGCAGATAGACATTTTGGGATTGTTCTGGTTCCTTCCAGAAAGTACAGTCTGGCGAAAAATCATTTGGGCCCGTTAATCGCTGCTCTTGACGCTCTGCTCAAGCAGCATTCGGCCGAAGATGCACTGCGCGATAAAGAGTGGTTTATCTGATGTCAAGCATGTGGCAACGGGTGGCTTCGCGCCCTCGGCGGTTGATCAAAACTGGGCGTCTGAGCTTAGGAGCGGATTTTTATGAGGAGCTCGAGGAGTCGTTGTTAGCGGTCGATATCGGCCCTCGGTTGGCCGAATCGATAACCGCCGGAGTCAGGCAGGCACGGCCGGGGGATGAGGCGGCGGCGGCGGCCGTACTTCAAGCTGAACTGCTGTCGGCACTCTGCGACCATTCCCGAGAGCTGAACCTTCAGGCCGCCCCGAGTTGTATCCTCCTCTTTGGCATCAACGGAGCCGGGAAGACAACCACCATAGCCAAGCTCGCCCATAGCTTGGCAGCGGCCGGAAAAAACCCATTGATTGTGGCCGCGGATACCTTCCGGGCAGCGGGTATCGAGCAGATGCAGCTGTGGGCGGAGCGGGTAGGGGTGCCTTGCCTGAGTGGAAAAGCGGGAGGTGATCCGGCGGCAGCGGCCTTTGACGGATTGAAAATGGCTGCTGCTCGTGGCCACCAGGTAGTGCTGGTGGATACCGCCGGACGGCTGCAAACCCAGGCCAACCTCCTCCAAGAGCTAGCCAAGATCGGGCGGGTAGCCGGGCGAGCTATCCCTGGGGCACCTCACGAATCGCTTTTAGTCTTGGATGGCAACTTGGGCCAGGGCAGCCTAGCCCAGGCTAAGGGTTTCTGTTCGGCATTGCCGATCACCGGATTGGTCCTGACCAAGCTCGATGGCACCGCCCGTGGCGGTGCGGTGGTGGCGATTGAGCAGGAGCTGCGCTTGCCAACCAAGCTGATCGGGGTAGGGGAGGGGATGGATGATCTGATCCCCTTTGAGCCGAGGGAGTTTGTTGAAGCGCTGGTAGCCCTTCCCACTACATAGCGGTAGGAGGTTTAGTTGATAATTACGCCTCCGCTATACGTATGCTTTGGGGAATGAGTAGGGATGACCATGAGCGCTCCGATGGCAACGGGACGGGCCTAACCCCACCTCCGAATCCGTTGCGTCCAGGGCAGAGGCTGGCTCCGTTCCAGGCGTCGCTGAGCCCACCCCAGGCGCACCATCTGCGGCCCGGGTTGGTGCAGGATGTTGATATCGCCGAGACAACGATGGCGATCCACCCCGACCTTCCGCCCGTTCCAGCCTGGGGCTTCGGCATCGAGGGGCACATTGTCTCGCCGGGTGTGTTGCTCGAGGCGGCGGTCGGTCGAGAGACGTTGGTACGCTGGCGCAACTGCCTGCCCGGGTCGGTCTATCCGGAGAACGCGACGTCGCCCCCGCCCCAGCTGCCCATCGCCACCGCCGTATTGAAAGATCCCCATGGGGATAGCGATTCGGTGCAGAACTATCTGGGTAGTCAGGGCGGCGCGCCAGAGAATACCTCTGGCGCACCGATCGGA
>JBOHUW010000069.1:0-7086 GCA_050734895.1 Candidatus Dormibacteraceae bacterium
GCTTACACCCTCCTGCAGGGTGAGCCGTTGGAAATCAAGCACGGTGATCAAACTGTCAGCCTGGAATCGGAAGCCTCGGTTGAATGCGCACTCCTCCCGATTTTGACCCCTGAGCCGACTCACCAGCCGGTGGGTTGTGAGCCCTACGATCGAACTCCTCAAGAGGTGGAAATTGCCGCCCCCGCTTAAAATTGCGGTGGAGCCTGATTTAGGCTTGGATGTGGAGTGGGGGCTTAACGATATGGCCTCCTCTAAGTGGCGGCCGTATTTCACGGAAGCGGTGCTTCAGGGTGGCGGTGAGGTGGCGCCACCGTCTGCGGCCAACGCTTTGATCTGGCTTGATAATGGTGATTCAGGCGGTCTCGTCGAGGTGTTGGATCGATACCCAGCCATAGCCTGGGTGCAGCTGCCCTGGGCAGGAGTTGAGACCTTCTACCAAAGCGGGCTCTTCGACCGTCCGGTGCGCTTTACCTGTGCTAAAGGGGCCTACGGTGAGCAGGTCGGGGAGCACGCACTGACGCTAACTCTGGCCTGCCTGCGTCATCTGGTCGAGCAGGGTCGTCATCTGAGCTGGCATCCTAAGGAGCCAGAATCTCTCTTTGGACGGCGAGTAGCCATATTGGGCGCGGGGGGTATTGCCCTAACTTACGTTCGGCTGCTCCAACCCTTCGGCTGTCAAATCACCGCGTTGCGGCGGCAGGCAGAGCCGCTGCCAGGGGCTGATCAGACGTTGACCTTGGCCCATTTGCATTCTGTCCTGCCTCAAACCGAGGTGCTGGTTCTGGCCTTGGCGCTAACTCCCCAGACACGTCGGATTATCGGCGCCCGAGAACTTGCTCTCCTTCCACCTGGAGCGGTGGTGATTAATGTGGCCCGGGGCGGTCATATCGACACCCAGGCCTTGGTCGCCTCGCTTCGCTCCGGTCATCTGGCTGCTGCCGGGCTAGATGTCACCGATCCCGAGCCTCTGCCCGACGATCATCCGCTCTGGCAGATGAATAACGTACTGATCACTTCGCACTGTGCTGATTCGGTGGGGTGGTGTGTAAGGCAGCTGGCGGAGCGAGGACGAGAGAATGTCACTCGATTTGCCCAGAACCAGCCCCTAATCGGGTTGGTTGATCCTCAAGCGGGATATTAATTTCCGGGGGGATATGGCCCTTCACTTGTAGCGAGGAGAGCATGCTTATAATCTCACACGCAGCCTAACTGATCTGTCCGGCTAATCGGGGCAACCCCCCTCTTGCGACACGTAGACCGGTGAAATGGGTCAAATGAATTTCTGAGTCAATGGGTAGCTCTTGCGCGATGGCGTTCCCACCCACCTACGTCTGCATCCAGCAAACGTTTAATTAGAGTCTGGTAAGGAATCTCTTCTGCACTAGCCATCCTCTTGATACGCCTTAGCAATTCTTCAGGAACCCGCAAGTGAACTCCAACACTCTTCTTTTTCTGCTGTTCGAAGATCCTGCTCCAATGTTCCTCGTATTCCTCATCTGTCATAGAGTCATAAGGATCAGGTCTGTACATCGGGACACTCATATGAAATACCTCCTTGCCTCTTTCCGGCTTGCTTTACGTGCATGAACCGGATAACGGCCATTTTTATGGTCAACCCATACCACCGTGAGCAACCGAGCCTGTTTTGTGGACCCCAAGATCTGGAAGTAAGTTTCACCATCTCTAACCTCTTCACCGGTACTTACCCGTTGAGGATCATTCATTACCTCTTCAACTTCCCGACAGGTGATTGCTCGTTCAGGATGATCTTGTTCTATGTGCTTACTGTTGTAAAAGTCCCATACGGCTGGACGTTCATCCACACATTAAGTATACATTTTTTTCCTGATTAATTGGGCCACGTTACGTCTATCAACGAAACGGCCCTCGACCTTCATCGGCGGGGCACCGCTGGCGGTCTGATCAAGGAAATTTGTAAGTATTCAGGTAGGTGAAGCTCAGATTTAGGTAGGTTGAGCAAGAGGAAGCCAGGGATCCCCTTGGAATAGACGTTCCAGTGGGCGGACGTGAGTCGGCTTGAGCCGCAATCGCGCCAGAACCAGCCGCCGATCGGGTTGGTTGATCCTCAAGCGGGATATTAATTCTCTGAGGTGACGGATTTGACCTGCCTTTTTATGCAAAAATAGAATAGTCTTGAGGGAGAGAACTATCCAGGGGCGTCTCTTGCTAGCATCGCCGGCTATGTCCGACCCCAGCTTTGCCCGAGCCGTAGTCCTGGTGGTTCGACATAACCGAGCCGGAGCAGTGGGGGTGGTTCTCAACCGGCCGAGTGTAGTGACGGTCGATCAGGTTTTGCCTTCTTGGGCCGCGCTGACCAGTGGGCCTCAAGTGCTCTTTCAGGGCGGACCGAGGGCTATCGAGGGGGCCATGGGCTTGGTGCGGATGACCTCACCCTCGCCGGCGAGCGGCTGGCATAAGCTGCGCCTGCCCGGGCTGTCAGCGGTCGGAGTGTTGGATTTGGAGTCGCCCCCGGTGTTGATCGCTCCCCAGATGGGCGCCATGCGGGTATTCATTGGCCACGTCGGATGGGGTGGTGGCCAGCTGGAACAAGAGATAGCCGACGGCTCCTGGTATCTCTTACCGGCGGAGGCGGAAGATCCCTTCTCCGCCCATCCGGCACGGCTCTGGACTCAAGTTCTGCGCCGCCAGGGTGGTCATCTCGCTTTGCTGGCCAACCTGAACCAGGATCCGACGATTCACTGAGTATGTGGAGAAGGCCGGTGCTCTTCCCCTAGGAGGAGATCTGCCTTGGGCAAAAAACTCGTGGTATGCTGGTCGACGGTACCATCAATATTGCGTGGCGTATTTTAGGGATCCAAACCAGCAAAATCATGCGACGGGTAAGAGACGGGGAGGCTTTTGAGCTCACCTATCGAGGTTCAATAATTGCCTCGAGTGGGTCTAAGCGTCCCTTACCTGAATGGGATTTGCTTCAAGCTCAGGGAGCGATCCAGCCTCCGGCCGTGCCGATCGATTGGGCGAAGTGGCACCCTCCTGCTCTTCCGCCTTTGGCTCCTGGACAGCCATCGTTGTCTGAGCGCCTGGAGAAATTGCGAGCAGAGGAACATTGATAGAGGAAAACAGAGTTGAAGAAGCTTATTAATTACGATCCAGTCGAGCTTTTGCTGCTGGTCTTGGCTCAGCCGATCAATTAAGAGGAATTACCTTCAGTTCACAGGAGCTCTGGGTAAGCTTCCGAGCACCGCCCTCGACGACCACCAAATCGTCTTCAATGCGGACTCCTCCCCAGCCGGGAAGGTAGATGCCGGGTTCAATGGTAATTACCATTCCCGCCTCCAGAATCACCTCTGATCCAGGAGCCAGGCTGGGCGCTTCGTGAGGCTCCAACCCCAGTCCATGGCCAACTCGGTGGATGAAGAATTCTCCATACCCGGCAGCGGTGATGACCGAGCGAGCGGCGGCGTCGACTTCTCCCGCCCTAACTCCAGGGCGAACCACTTCGATCGCTCGATCGTGGGCCTCCAATACAATTTGATGAATCTCGCGTTGCTTTGGGTCGGACTCGCCAAGCACTACCATGCGGGTGGTATCGGCACAGTAACCTTGATAGGCAGCTCCAAAATCGAGCAGTATAAGCTGACCGGGAATCAGCTTCTGATTGCTGGTGACGCCGTGTGGTTCGGCGCTGTGGGGACCGAACTGAACGAGAGTAGGAAATGATGGCTTGGTCCCAAATTTGGCGGTCAGCTCAGAGAGATATATTCCCACTTCCAGTTCGGTAATTCCCGGTTGGAGAATTGCCAACAGCTGATCAAAGAGCTGATCAGTTATCTGGGCGGCTTTACTCAGCTTTTCGAGCTCGGAAGGGGTTTTAATTGCTCGCCACTGTCGAAGGGGAGCGCTAATATCGCTTACTCGACCGAACTGAACTTGAGACGATAGTTTTTCGTAGCCGCTGAGCGTGAGATGATCCTTCTCCACTGCCAATCCGGTGAGCCGATGGCCGGTTAGGCGGGCCAACTCCTCCCACGGATCATCCCCATCGCTCCAACCTTTAAGTTCGATTTCCGGAGCCTGGGCTCTGGCGCTCTCCTCTTCGATTGCCGGAAGGAGGAGGGCTGCCCGATCGCTGCTCACTACCAAGGCCATCAGTCGTTCGAAGGGATTGCTCCGGAAGCCGGTCAGGTAAGCGATCGAGCTCGGGTTGGTCAGGCAGGCAACCTCTACTTCGGCCTCCTCCATCCAGCCTTGGAGTCGCTCGATCATTCGACCTTGAGAATGCGGAGCTGATAGCTCTCACCGGAGGGCGTTTCGACCTCCACTTCCTCCTCCACGCGATGTCCCAGGAGGGCCCGGGCGATTGCCGATTCGCAGCTCAATTTACCGTGGGTGGCGTCGGCTTCGGCGGCCGGGACGATCTGGTAAGTTTCGGCCGGACTGCCGTCCTCGACAAAGGTAACCCGCCCCAGCACTTCGACCACATCGCTGACCGGTTTGGCCTTAATCAGAACGTGGTTACGAACGATCGCTTCCAGCTCTTGAATGCGGGTCTCCAGGAAGGACTGTTCGTTGCGGGCAGCGTGGTATTCAAAGTTCTCCGAGAGATCACCCAGCTCCCGGGCGGACTTGATTTTGGCCACCACATCGGGCCGCCTAACGGTGGTCAATTCCTCCAGTTCATGACGAACAGTGGCTAGTCCTTCGGTAGTAATTGGAATTTCTTTCTGTGGGGCCATGCTTAATTTGCTCCTGGCATTAGGGCTTGAACCTCTCCGTAGAGCCGCCGCTGCAGGAAGAAGGAGAGGGCATAGATGACTGCGGCGAGCAGGATTGCCACCACCGCGGCGAGGAGGGCGTGGAGCAGAGTCCCGGGAATTGGTGAGAAGCCCACCGCATCGCCCCCTACGATGGCGCCTAGGCTGAGGGCGGCCGGAGTGGCGAGAGGGAGGAGGCGGAGGCGTTTGAGCACCGCCGGCACCTCCTGCTGAGGCAGGGGGACCATGCGCTGACCCATCACTCCTACACTGCGGACGTGGCGCAGCCGCGGGGTGAGGGTGAGGATTACCGAGACCTGATTACCGGGAATCCGAGCCAGCTTCTCTACCTCGACCAGATATTGCTCATTGCCGCCGCGGGTTTGGAGCATCAGCATGCCCATTCCGAAGGAGGTACTCATCGGGCTAGCTCCGAGCAGCTGACCGCGCACAACCCGGGGCTCTTCTCGACGGTCCTTGAGAGCGAGGCGGAAGGCGGGGAGGACCAGGCTGGTGGCGAAGATGATCGGCAGCAGCCAGACCGCGGCCGCCACTCCTCGCACCCCCCACCCGTAAGGGAGGAAGAGGAGGATGGCGGTGGCGATCAGGAGGCAGAGGAGAGCTCCGCCACCGCTGAAGGTAGCGATCTTAAGAATCACTTCGGGAGCGTAGCCCTGCAGTACTCCGCCTGATTTCAGGTATTCTCGACGCTGTTTTTTATCTGGTGTCGGGCTGCCCTCAGGAGTGTCTGAGTTTGGCATTCGAGGCGGTTTCACCTTTCGGACCTGCCGGATCTGGCGAGTCTGTCCTTTTCTACTCATCTAAAGGCAGTCTAAGGGTGCCCGGGTAGGTGATGTGGTCGTCCTTGACGCAGGCCAAGGGGTTTAGGAAGTGGACTCCTGGTGTCTTTTTACCTATGATGTGATGTACTTCAATATCTCGGGCGACCAGGCCGTCGGCGATCAGCGAGCGGTGGCATCGCCAGGGCACTGCTTCGGCACACATGACGCTGGTCACTGCTGATTGGGAGAGGGTGATCAGCTGATCCAACCCCTGCCGCCATTCATCGCTGGCCATGTAGTCGGCGTAGCCGCGAAAGCTGAGGTTGCGCCAGCCTTGGTTGGGAGAGTCGGGTCGAGTTTTACGCAGGCCGCCCAGCGCCGGCAGTTGGAGATACTTGATGCCATTTAGAGGGAGGGATTGGGCCAGATGGTTGGCGTTGAAATGGGGCAGACGGCGCGAGCCGGGGCGGGAGCGAACGTCAATCAATTGGGTAATTTGATTTTGCTGAAGCAGTTCGACCAACTTCTCTAGAGAGCGAGTGGAGTGACCGATCGTGTAGATGGGCGAGGACATAGATACCTAAAATATCTCACGCACTGTCCATGTCACGTCGGTTAATTAAGCGCTAATGTGGACTATATGAGAGGGCTCCAATGGATCGCACGATTATTGTTGGTCGGCGCCTGCGGGGTATTTCTAATTGGCTGCGGTGGAAACGGAGAAGCCTCGATCGACTACGCCAACGCTGATCTGAGCGGTGCCTGCGGGCTGGGCCAACTGACCCTGAGTGGGGGCAGTGGGAGCGGTCGAGCAACTACCGACAGTTCGAGCTGGCAGGTACGCCTGTTGAAAACAGCTCCGGCTGGTGGGGCCAACAGCCTGGTCGCCATCAGCTGCCAACCGAGTAGAGGAGGAGAGGGCAAGGTAGAGATCGGTCAGTGGGGTCCGTTGCAGGGCAAACCGTATGTCATGGGCAAGTTTTTCGACTTTCCTCAGCCCGGGATTGATCAGGTCACCGCGGAGGGCAACTCGATGTTGGTCTGGACCGAGCGCGACCCGGGAAATACCTCCCCCATTCAATGTCAGGCCAACTTGGTGAGTGCCGGTTTGGCGATCTCCACCGATGGTCCTTTTTTGCTTAATCGAGTGAAAGGGCAGAGCAGCTGTCCACCCGGAGATGACGGCTTTGACTTCAACTCTCAGCTGCAAATAGTGCAACAGCTCAACGCATCGAGCTCCGGAATTGAAGGTCAACTGGTTCATTGGGGGGCTGCTCAAGCGTGGTCGGCGGGGGGGACGGCGATGTTAGAGCCGATGTGTAGCAACGATCCTCCCTATCAGCTGTCAAATGGTCAGCTGATTAAGCAATCAGGCGGACATCCCCCTGCCCTGGCCCAAACTCTACTAGTTCAACTTGACCCTCAAAGTAGTAGTTCTGCAAGTGGATCGGAGAAGCCGTTCTTCGTCACCACACCTGGAGCTACCCCCCAGGGCAACTGTTGACGTAGGGGCTAGGCTTGCCTCGCCCGATAAAAATTAGACGTCTTCTTCTTCTCCATGCCCAATT
>JBOHUW010000070.1:0-7083 GCA_050734895.1 Candidatus Dormibacteraceae bacterium
GGGCGGAGGCCGGCGATGATGACCAGTTAGCGACCAACATCACCTATCTGCTGGAGCTTGATGAGGTAAAGATCTGTCATCTGGGCAATCTAGGAAGTCTGCTCACCGATGAGGATCTTGAGAAATTGGGCAAGGTCGATGTGGCCTTGGTACCGGTAGGGGGAGAGAACCTGAAGCTCAGCGATAGTGCGGAGTTGGTGCGCCAGCTCGACCCGAGATTTGTCATCCCCATGACTTATAGCTCCTCGATTGACTCTGCTCAGCCCTCGCCCACTGAGCAGTTCATGAAGGAGATGGGAATGGCCGAGGCATCCGCCACCGCCAAACTATCTGTCCAAGCGAACGCCTCTGGTGAAGTTGAGACCCGATTGGTACAGTTGGAGGCACAACTGTAGGGGCTAGGCTTGCCTTGCCCGATTAAAAGAGGACTTCACCGCTTCTATAGCCCACCCTCCATGCGTTAAACTAAGCTCCCGGAAGTGCCGAAATTTGTATTTGTCACCGGCGGGGTAGTCAGCTCCCTAGGCAAGGGAATTACTGCCGCCTCGATTGGCACAATTCTGAAAGCGCGGGGATTAGAGGTCTCGCTGCAGAAGTTGGATCCCTATCTGAATGTCGATCCCGGCACGATGAATCCGTATCAGCATGGCGAGGTGTTCGTGACCGAGGACGGGGCGGAGACCGACCTGGACCTCGGCCACTATGAACGTTTCGTCGATTCTGATCTCTCCGCCGCCTCCAACACCACCACCGGTCAGGTTTACTCCGAAGTCATCGCCAAGGAGCGCCGCGGTGATTATCTGGGAGCCACCGTACAGGTCATCCCACACATCACCAATGAGATCAAAGAACGAGTACTTCGGGCGGCACGGGTGGCATCCGCTGAACTGCTGATCTGTGAGGTGGGGGGGACGGTCGGCGACATTGAAGGCCAGCCTTTTCTGGAGGCTATTCGCCAGCTCAAGAACGACCTCGGCCGACCAAACGTCTTCTATGTTCATCTCTCCCTGATTCCACTGATTCGAGGGGAGGAGATGAAGACTAAACCGACCCAACACTCGGTCCAGATGCTGCGGGCCATCGGGATCCAGCCGGATGCGATAGTGGCCCGTTCAGAGCGCCCTATTCCTGATGAACTGAAGGAAAAAATTGCGCTTTTCTGTGACGTTCCCACTGCTGGGGTGATCAGCGTTCCCGACGTTTCCACCATTTACGAGGTGCCCCAGCTGTTGGAAAGCGCGGGCTTGGGCCGTTTGATCACCGAACATTTTTATCCTGGTCAGCCTCAGCAGCCGCCAGCGCTCCAGGAGTGGGGTGATCTCTGTGCTCGCTTGCAGCATCCCCGAGGCCGTCTGGTCGTTGCAATCGTCGGTAAATATGTTGAGCTCCCCGATGCCTACCTCTCGGTAGTTGAGGCATTGCGCCATGCCGCGTTGGCCGAAGCTATGGATTTGGAGGTTAGGTGGGTCGATTCCAACCGCTTGGAGCAGGGGGATACTGCAGTTTTGCATGGGATCTCAGCCATCGTGTTGCCAGGCGGTTTTGGCAGGCGAGGGGTAGAGGGAAAGATTTTGGCCTCGACTTATGCGCGACGGCAGCGTATACCTTTTTTGGGGCTTTGTCTGGGATTGCAATGTGGGGTGATCGATCTTGCCCGGGAGCTGCTCGATGCCCCGGACGCCAACTCCACCGAGTTTGATGACCAGACCAAGACCCCGGTGATCGATTTGATGCCCGATCAACGAGAGGTAGATAACCTGGGCGGTACGATGCGGCTGGGACGGTACCCCTGCCATCTCCTGCCTGGTTCCAAGGCCCAGCGGGCCTATGGCACGGAGGTTATTATGGAGCGTCACCGTCACCGCTTTGAATTCCATAATCGATATCGGCAAGATTTGGAAAAGAAGGGGGTAGTGTTCAGCGGTCTCTCCCCGGATGGTCGGCTGGTCGAGATCATCGAACTAAGTGATCACCCCTGGTTCGTGGCCTGTCAATTCCACCCCGAGTTTAAGAGTCGCCCGATGCGTCCACATCCCCTCTTCAGCGGCCTGATCAGGGCGGCGATCGAGGCTAGTGGAATCGACCAGATGGAACTCGCCGCCGCCCTCCCTCAAACAACGGAGAGCTGGCCCAAACCAGATTCGTCCAAACCGGCAATTCGGGTGTAGGCTGGAGTGAAGACGATGCCAGAAATTAAGGAATTTGTTCGATTCACCGACCACCCCCCAACTCGCCTCAAGCATCCGGAGTTGATGAGCTCCCTGGCCAGGACGACCGAGGCGGCCGCGATGGTCGCGGCTCGAGCCATGGGGCGAGCCGATGCCGAGCGGGTACGTGATGTGGCCTCCACGGCGATGCTAGAGGCGCTAGAAGATCTGGATCTGACCGGCCATGTTATTCTCGGACCCCGCGACAATCAGATCCTCTCGAGGGGCAGCACGGTAGGGTCGGGATCACGCTCGGTAGAGCTTGCCGCCTATCCGGTCGAAGGAGCAAGTTTGGTCGCTCGGGGGCTGCCCGGGGCAATCTCAGTTGCGGCCGCCGTCGAACCGGGAGGATTTCCCCGGCTGCCCGCGGTTTGGTATATGGAGGGGCTGATTGCTGGTCCCGAGGCGGTGGGGGCGGTTGACCTCGATGAGCCGCTGCGCGACAACCTACAGCGGTTGGCGTTCGCTCGAGACGTTCGAATTTCTGATCTGACGGTAGCGGTTTTGGATCGTCCCCGTCATCAAAAGCTGATCGCCGAGGTGCAGCAGGCCGGAGCTCGGCTGTTGTTAATCGAAGAGGGGGAGATAGCGGGGGCGTTGATGGCCGCGCTGGACGACCAGAGAGGTCGAGGGATAGCAGCCATGGTCGGGATCAGTGGTTTGCAGGAGATGGTGATTGCCGCCGGTATAGTGCGCTGTCTGGGAGGCGAGATCCAGGCTCGACTCTGGCCGCGCAATGATGAGGAGCGAGAGCTGGCCGCGGAGCAGGCAGGGAAGATCTTCGGCCCCCTAGATCTCGCTCCGGAGACGGTCGATGTTTCAATCACTGGAGTATCCGGTGGCCCATTGGCGGCGGTTTGGTATGGTTCGATCTGGCAGGAGACCGAGACTCTCCTACTCTCCACCGACTCGATGGCCATGCGGCGGATGATCACCCGCTACCGGCGCCCAAGTGAATAATGAGGGTATTCTTATCATCATAGATGAGCGTTCCACCATTTCCCCCCGAGGATAATAAGAGGGAGGAAGAGCACCAACCGCCTTACCCTACTTCAGATTACAACCCTCCGGAGTACCACTCTCCCTCCCCGCAGCCCGCCGCGAGCGGCGATCGCCGCCGAGGCTTCCTCGGCTGGCTACTTGCCGTAGCGGTTGGCATCCTCTCCACCGGCAAATACATCCTCCTTCTCCTCTTCAAATTCAAAGCTTTCGCCACCCTAATTTCGATATTCATCAGCTTTGGCTTTTATGCTCTCTTCTTCGGCCCCTGGTTTGCGGTTGGTCTGATCTTGATGATCTTCTTGCACGAAATGGGCCATGTATTGGAGATTCGACGCCAGGGGATGCAGGCCTCGGCACCGGTCTTCATCCCTTTTGTCGGAGCGGCGATCTTCCAACGCCAACACGCCAACGATGCTCTGCATCAGGCTTACATCGGTATTGCCGGCCCGATTGCCGGTACGGTGGCGGCCACCGCGGCCTTCGTGCTTGCCCAATCGCTGCATCAGCCGGTGCTCCTCTCCTGGGCTTACGTCGGCTTCTTCCTCAACCTCTTCAACCTGATCCCCTTAGGGATGTTGGATGGGGGATGGGTGCTGGCGGTCGCCTCGAAGTGGTTCCAGCTGGTCGGGGTAATAACCTTGGTGTTGGTCGCACTCCTCTTTAACTTCGGTCCGCTGATCCTGATTATCGCCATTTTGAGCATCCCCACCATGATCGATCGTTTTCGCCACGATCAAAGCCCGTACTACAAATCGGTACCGATCTCCGCCCGTTGGTCGATGAGCCTGCTCTGGCTGGCCCTGACTCTTTATCTGGGCTTTGCTGTTTATGGCAGCCATCAGCTGTTGATGGCGATCGTTCCGGGGAGCTGAGGGGGCCTTTTTTATTGGACGAGGCAATCTTAACCCCTACATATGGTCAAAGGGATTACTAACTCTTACCGTTCCATAAAGCCGGTTGTTCTGAAAATCCTCAGACCACAATTCGCTTAAACCGTAATGCTCAGCGTAGGCCCAAATGTGCGCATCCCACCACGAAAGCCCATAGGCCGCTGCTCCTCTAAGCGCTAATCGGAGAAGGGTTTTGGTGGGCATCAAAATCTCGAATTGACTCAGAAGCTCCTCGGCTTCGCGCCGGGCATCTTCTTCGGAGAGGATCGCTGGTTGATTGCTTCGCTTTCTGGTGGTAGCGGAAACAAATTCGCATATCGCCTGATGTGGGATTTGGATGGAATTCTCCAGGATCCCGGCTTGGAGTAGATCTGTGGCTATCCGCTGTTTCTCCGGGAATCGGTTATCAAAGCGATAGACCAAAATATTGGTATCAACCAGCGCGGTCATAGAGATCTTCTCGTTTCCAACCCCGATCTTGTTTGGAGGTGTTCCTGGGTTGCTGACGTTGCTGCTGACGTTCGGTTGCTTGGTTGAATAGCTCCAGACGGGCCGTTGAATCGAGAGTTTTTCGAGAAGGATGGAGCACTATGCGGAGAGCATCTTGACCAGCTTCCTGCCAGCCAATATTATCACCCGGATTGATATGGTAAGCAGTTGCTATTTGCTTAGGAATAGTGACTTGGAGCTTACTAGTTACTTTGCTCATGACATCCTTATATTAGCAAGGAAAATATCCTTGCAGGATGGCAATCTTGAGATATGAGCGAAGCGGCAGGGCAAGTCGTGGCTAAGCTTCAATCATAGTCGCCCATGCCGAATCACTATCGAGTCGAGCTATCCAGGAAAAGCATCGAGGATTTCGGCCACTACTGGATTAACCGCGATTTACCCACTCTCCGCCGACCCCTAATCGAGAGGAGGAGCCCTCGCCCGGTCTTCTTCTTTTAAATTAATATATCCAGCTGAGCTAATTCTGCCTTCTACGAGACATGACAATGGCGGAGAGGGAGGGATTCGAACCCTCGAGGAGGTTGCCCCCCTACGGCATTTCCAATGCCGCGCCATCGACCGGACTAGGCGACCTCTCCGAACTGTGATCAATTCTATGAGCGTGAGTTAGTATAGCGCCGAGAGCTGGGTCGTTCCGAGAGAAGGTGCACATCCGGCACAAGATTGCCTCGAATGAGGTTGTCAACGTTATACAATCCCTTGGGCGATGCCCTGGTTGCTGATTGTGCTAATCGGGACCCAGGCCATCTTCACCCTCAGCGACTTCATGGGACGTATGAATATGCGCGGGGGAGAGTTTACTCTGGCCAAGCTGCTTAAGCCTTGGTTCTTGATCTATTTGCTGATTCGCCAGATCGCTCTCCTTGGGCAATTTTTCATCTTCTCACGAGTTTTTTTGGGTGAAGTGGTCACCGTACTGGCCGCCATCTCGATTGTGATCAGCAACCTCCTTGGTCTCCTGCTGCTCCGAGAGCAGCTTTCAGTGGCGAATTACATCGGGGTTAGCTTGGCCGTTACTGCAGTATTGATCTTGGTCTTCGTTTAATGGCAAAGCAGGGGGGAGAGCGGCTACTATTGATCGCTTTCCTCTTTGGCTGTGAATCCATATTCACCGCCTGTAACTTCTTGGCTCGACTCTATCTACGAAAATTGGGCTTCCATCCATCCAGCTTTCTAAAGCCGTGGTTTCTGGCTCATCTGTTGATGTATCAGACAGCAACGATCGGCCAACTCTATATTTTTACCCGGCTTCAATTAGGCAAGACGACGGCTCTCTTCGGTGTTATTGGGATAGTCGTCAGCAACCTACTCGGGATCCTCTTCTTGAATGAATTTCTTTCGCCTCTTGTCTATCTTGGAGTAGGCTTAGCCGTGCTAGCTCTGATCGTAATGGTCGCCAGATGAGACCCCTCCCCGAGATAGGGGAGGGGGGCCTCACTGTTTTCAGTTATTAGAGGCGGTGGCGAAACCCTTGGTTCGCCGCTCCATCTCCTCCTTAGAGGGGTTCTCGATATGAGTAGCAATCGACCATGTGTGACCGAAGGGGTCCCTTATGGTGCCATAGCGATCACCCCAGAACATGTTCTCGATCGCCATGATAACCGTTGCCCCGGCATCAATCGCTCGTTGGTAAACGGTGTCGGCATCCTCCACATAGATATGGATACCGGCAGAGGAGCCTCCTACGCTCTGCGGTCCTAAGCAGCCCCCATCAGGCATCTCGTCGCAGAGCATAAATCTTGAGTCGCCGATCTGGAGTGTGGCATTCCAAATTAGCTGGCCATCCGGAGAGGGGGCTCGGCTGAGTTCGACCGCGCCAAATGCCTGCTTGTAGAAGTCGATTGCTCTGGCGGCACCACGTACGACCAAGGTGGGGGTAAGGGTATGAAAACCCTCGGGAATCGGCTGAACTGTGTTGTCGAGCATGAGGGCATTCTCCTTGAATTGAGGGATGAATGGGAGCTCAGCCGATACTATCAGCCAGCGGACAAAATGTCCAGCTAATAATTTAGTTAGGAGTGTTCTTAGCCTACCATAAAAGGTAACGCCCACGATCACGGTCTTCCTATTAGAGAAGACCGGATCGGGGCGCTATCCTTATTTGTTCAGTTTGAGATTGAACCTAAATGGTCGACGAAGCTGGAACCTTCGGGGTTTCCAGTTTCGTTCCTCTTGGCTCAGCCTTTGTCTCAGCCGCCGGTGTAGTCGGCGGCCGTTCGGGCCTTGGCTGATTCGTCGGTGGTGTGGGCGCCGGATTTTCGTGCCCTGGCTGACCTACAGGAGATGCCGCCGGTCTTGGAGGCCTTGGCCCATTCTCTCCAGGATTGCCTGTCGGAGTTGGGTTTTCAGATCTCCCCTGGTTCGGCTGATTCGAAGGGCCCTGGTTGGGACCGTTGGGACCCTCTTGTCCTTGCCCTGGTCGGTGGTCCTGACCATTCTGATTGCCCTGACCGTTCTGGGGATTTCTAGGC
>JBOHUW010000071.1:0-7050 GCA_050734895.1 Candidatus Dormibacteraceae bacterium
ATGCCGAGCACCGCAGGGAGCGCAGTCGTTCCTTCGTAACCGAGGAGCACAGGCAGCGGTGGCCTGGCTGTGCCGCATGGGAGTTCAAGATCCGTCGAACTTCTGAGTCAGTACACTGGACTCATTCACTACTCGCATCAAAGGCTCTGACTCAGCCTCCGACAGCTCCAACAGCGGGGGCCGGAGCGGACCGGCGGGAAAACCGAGGCAATTCAAGACCGCCTTCAGCGGCATCGGATTGCCCGCGGTAGTCATCAGAGCGCCCATCAGGGGCAGAAGTTGATGATGCAGCGCGGCCGCAACCGCCGGTTGCCCGGAGCAGTGAGCCTCAATCATCCGCCGCATTGCACCGCCGGCCAGATGGGAAACGACCGCGATCGCTCCGTATCCGCCTACCGCCAACATCGGTAGAGTGAAGCTGTCGTCGCCGGCCCAAACCAGGAAGTCTTCCGGAGCCTGGGCACAGATCGAGGCGATCTGATCGATACTCCCGCTCGCTTCCTTGACCCCGATAATATTCGGCTCCTGGGCACAGCGGAGCGTCGTTTCGGTCGCCAGGTTGATTCCTGTCCGAGAGGGGATATTGTAGATGATCACCGGGCCGAGCTGGCTCAGGCGACAAAAGTGACGGTACATTCCTTCCTGAGAAGGCTTACTGTAGTACGGCACCACACAAAGTAGGGCATCGGCCCCCGCCTCCAGCGCCCGTTGGCTGAGCTCGACTGTATGCCGGGTGTCGTTGCTGCCGGTACCGGCGACCACCTGATGGCGAGGGATGGCTTCACGAACCGCCCGCAGCAGATCGATTTTCTCATCATCACTGAGGGTGGGTGATTCACCGGTCGTTCCGGCTACCACCACCCCATCTGAGCCATCTCTGACCAGCTGGGTGGCCAACTCCTGGGCCGCCCCCAAGTTGACCGCTCCATCAGAGTAGAGGGGAGTGATCATGGCGGTTAAGAGCCGCCCTAACTTATTGTCCATAGTTCTCCATCTAAAGCCCGCTCTAAATTGCCTTCAGAGCCAACACCTGCTCGGCGATCTGGACCGCGTTCAGCGCCGCCCCTTTGCGCAAATTATCGCAGACAATCCAAAGGGCCAGACCGTGGCTGGAGGAGAGGTCGTTGCGAATCCGTCCGACGTAAACCTCGTCCCGGCCAACCACCGAATTTGGAGTTGGATAGAGCTTAGCCGGCGGATCGTCCACCACCACAATCCCCGGTGAGCTGCCAAACAGTGTACGCGCCTCCGAGGCAGCAATCATCTCCTCGGTTTCTACGAAAACCGCTTCCCCGTGACCGACCGCCACCGGCACCCGAACACAGGTTGCGGCCAACCGCAATCCTGGCTGATGGAGGATCTTCTGCGTCTCCTGAATAATCTTGATCTCTTCCTCGTTATAGCCCTCGCGAGCGGTGGGCCACCCGCCAGGAACCACGTTGTTGGCTAGTGGCTGGGGGTAAACTACCGCCCTTGGTTGATCTCCTTCGGCAAGAGCCGAGACCTGCTCTTCCAGCTCATTAACTAGCGCTTTGCCCGCCCCCGAGGCCGCCTGATAGGTAGAGACCACAACTCGACGCAACCCGGCCCGGCGGCGCAGCGGCTCCAGCACTACGGCCAATGGGATGGCACAACAGTTGGGGTTGGCGATGATCCCCTGATTCAACCGGATATCTTCACTGTTGACCTCCGGCACCACCAGCGGGACGTTCTCCCGCATCCGCCAGGCCGAGCTGTTGTCGATGACCATCGCCCCGGCCTCAACCGCCATCGGGGCCCACATCAGTGAGGCCGCCGAGCCGGCGCTGAAAAGGGCAATATCCACCCCCTTGAAGGTCTCCTTGGCCAAGGCTTCGATCTTGGTCCGGTATCCGTTGCAACGGACCTCCATCCCCACCGAACGCTCTGAAGCCACTGCCTTGAGTTTGCCGATCGGAAACTTGCGTTGCTCGAGAACTCGAAACAGCTCGCGACCGACTATACCGGTCGCACCGACCACAGCAACGTTCAGGGTGCGAGGAGAACTTGAGAGCATGAAAGCAGTTTAGCGGGGAGTGACGGAAAGCGTGGCCCTACTTTACACAACGAGGATTATTAGAGTAGTTAAGGCATTCATTATATGCCCAGCCGGGAGTCATGACGTCGATGGAGCTTGTTGATTTTTGCGGCCACACTGTATAACTTGGGGCGGATGGAAACGACCAACCAGACAACCAAAATGACTATACCTATGATAGCGCCGAGAGTGCACGCACCAATCCAGCCATAGTTGGCATAGGCAATCGTGGACAGTGCTGAACCGAGAGTACCACCGACAAAACATAGGGTCATATAGGCGGAATTGAGTCGGCTTCTGGCCTCGGGCTTCAGTCGATAGATCTCACTCTGGTTGGTGATGTGTAGTCCTTGCACGGCCAGGTCGAGCAGAATGATGCCGACTAGTAGCGCCGTCAGGGAGTGGAGACCGAATACGAGAGGCAGCCGGCTGACCAGCAAAAGGAGCACCGTCACCATGGTGATCCAACGGGAGCCTCCACGATCGGTAATTCGCCCTGCCGCAGACGCGGCAATTGCTCCAGCAGCACCGACCAGGCCGAATAGTCCCACGGTGCCGATAGAGTAGTGATAGGGCGGTCCGGAGAGCAGGAACGTAATCGAGGTCCACAACACGCTAAACGCGGCGAAACCGAGAGCTCCATAGAGCGAACGCAGACGCAGCACCGGCTCGTCCCAGAGCAGGGCGACAGTGGATCGCAGCAGTCCCATGTAATGTAGGCTCGTGTGGTGACGGTTGGAGGGAAGACCTAGCCGCAGCGCAACAGCTAATGCCAACATCAGCGCCGGAGCCTGGCAGGATGTGAAGATCACTGAGGCCCGTTGGTGCTTTCCGGTGGCGCCCGGGCTCAGCAACGCGCAGGCGGCCGGAAAAGCGAAGTCATCTGGCAGGTCTACACCTGTCGGACGTCCTGTGCACCGCCGACAGCGACGGGCTCAACGCGTTGAAGGGCACTCTCGTCCATTACGGCCTGCTATCCGGCCATCCTCTCCCAACCACTCTGAGCGTCGAGCGCCGCGACATCTGCATCGAGCTGTTCCACCTGCGAGACTGGATCCACTCGGTGGACGGGCCACCATTGCATCGATCCACGGGCTATTCGATGTGCACAGGGCTCTGAAATTGAACCATTCACCGGACAGAAGAGGAAAGCTGCTTCTCCGTTGGAATTGAGGTGCCTTGCGACCCTCCTCTCAGATCAGCCTCGAGGTACACCGAGCGAACGCAATACCCCCTCCGAATTGGCAACAATACAGCTAGAAGCCAATCCCAGGAAGAAGCCATGCTCGACTACTCCCGCCTCGGCTTTGAGGGCAGCTGCCTGCCCAGCCGGGTTATCCACCCCCCCTGGCCAGCATAGATCGAGTAAGAGATTTCCGTTATCGGTGATGAAAGGGGAGACCAGGCCTCCACGGAGTTCCCACTGACAGCCGAGGCTAGAGATACGCTCCGCCGTCTGTCGCCAGAGGAAGGATAGTACCTCAACCGGCACTTTGCAGTGGTGCCCTAGCCCCAGCTGGGACACCAACTTGCTTTCATCGGCGATGATCACTAATCTTTGGGCGGCCATCGCCACCAACTTCTCTCGTAGCAGGGCCCCCCCGCCGCCCTTAATCAAATCGAGGTTGGGAGCGATCTGATCTGCCCCATCGACGGCCAATTGCAAAGGCTGATCGATCTCCTCCTGGAGCGAGATTCCGGCTGCCCGGGCCAGCTCGGCACTGGCTTTCGAGCTGGCCACTCCGCGCAGTCGAAATCCCTGGTCAATTAATCTGCCCAACCCCGAGATAAAATATTTCACCGTACTACCACTGCCGATCCCCAGTAGCATGCCATCCTCAACTAGCTCCAACGCCGCCTCCGCAGCTAGCCGCTTGGCCTGCTCCCGCGGCGGATCAGCCAACTGCATCTCGCAACTCCGCGATGCCGGCAGCAACGCCCTCCGGGTGATGATAAATCGAGCTTCCGGCAACTAACAGGTTGGCTCCCGCAGCAACCGCTCGAGGGGCAGTTTGGGCGGTAATTCCGCCGTCGACCTCAATATCTAGCTCTGGGGCCAACTCCCGCACCCGCCGAATCTTATTGGTCATATGCTCAATGAAGGGCTGCCCCCCCAACCCCGGTTCAACTGTCATGATCAGGATAAGATCCAGATCAGGAATCAGCTCCCGCACCGCCTCGGCCGAAGTGGCCGGAGTGATCGCCAGGCCTGGCTGACAGCCGAGATGGCGAATCTCATCCACCGTTCGGTAGAGAGTTGGTGTGGCCTCGGCATGAATAATGATGTGGGTGGCTCCGGCCTGAGCGAAAGCTTCGACCACCCGTTCGGGCCGCTCGACCATCAGGTGCGCCTCGATGGGCAATTCGGGAATCACCCGATGGAGCGCGGCTACGATATCCGGCCCGAAGGTCAGACCGGGAACGAAGTGGCCGTCCATAACATCGACCTGGATTCTATCCGCCCCACCAGCCGCCGCCGCCTCTACCTGTTGGCCAAGAGAAGCAAGATCCGCGGAGAGGATCGAGGGGATAATTTTTATTTGGTGCCGACTTCCTCTCTTGTTCCCCGTCATTTCTGGTGGGCCAAAGGGTTCATGGCACTATTCTGCCATTAACAGGAGGACAGATTTGTCACCGGATGGCAAGATTTAATTGTATCGTACGTTGATAGCGTATGATGGGGACATGAAGCTAATCTCGTCGGGACTTGCGCTTCGGGCCCTGTTGGTGCTATCACCTGATAACCAACTAAGTCTTGCTGGTCTTTCCAGAGCACTCGAAGCGCCACCCAGTTCGGCCCAAGGTGCGCTTCGGCTGCTGATCGCTGATGGCTTGGCTACTGCCAAGGGAAGAGGCCGGGGCCGGACTTATCGGATGACCAATCACTCGGCGATATCCGGACTTCTCGATGTGGCCATCGCGATCTTGCCCGTAGAGGAGGCGTTACGATTGGCTGGCCGAGCACATGCAGCGGTGGAGTTTGTGGCCTTGGCCGGGAGCCGTGTGTTGGTAGTCTTCGCCAAACTCAGCAACGTATACGACTCCTCCGGCGGGGCCAGGCTTATCGAATTGATTGCCGATCGAGCAGAATTGTCAGTGGAATATGCTTATCACGATGATTTGCGTAGGGAGGTGTTTGCAGATCCTGATCTCAGATGCCGAACTGCTGCCATGCGCATCCTACACGGCAGCCTCGACCGTACCTATCCTGACCGCTCGGCTCACGGCGATCGCAACGGTCAACCGCTGGGACGGATGCATCCCCAGTTGAAATTTCCTTCCCGGCGGACAGTAGGCCTTCTGAAGCGCCGCCACGGATTGAAGCAGTTGGGAGTGTTTGGTTCGGCGGTCAGATCCGACTTCCGACCGGACAGCGATGTTGACGTGCTGGTCAGCTTCGACGCTGAATTTTCCGACCGAGACAAGCACCTGGACGAGATCGGAAGGGAACTAGAAGCGGCTACTGGGCGAGATGTCGAAATTGTCGAGGAATCCCTCTTGCGACCTATGCTGCGCCCGCTGGTTATGCGCGAGCTGGTACTGCTGTGAATGAAGTTGACCAGGCTACACTTGCCCTAGCCGACATGCTCTTCAACGCCCGTCGCGCTGTCGACTATATGGAGCAAGGAGGGGCAGAGTGGTATGACGACGAGATGCTCCTAGATGCCATAGCTCATCGGATACGCGAGCTCACCGAAGCAGCCAAGTATCGCTTCCCACCAACACGCCAGATTGAGTACCCTGACCTGCCATGGGTAGAAATGATTCGGACCCGGGACCTCTTCACCCATCACTACCGAAAAGTCGACCGGTTCGAGCTACGGAAGATCGTTGAGGACCACCTCCCCCCTCTGATTGCCTACCTGGAGGCTCTAGACATTCCGGACATTGAATAATCCCCGTTGCGCCGGAGGCGAGCCAGCGAGTATGCGAATATATTTTAATGCGTACCAACAGGGAGCTAAGCAACTCCACTATGCAAGGCCTCAGCCAGCGAATCGAGTTGCCCCTCATTCCTAGCAAGGACGGCCCGAAGGTAGCTTGCCCCAACGACAACATCAAAGAGCTTTTCGCCGTCGAAGACAGCGAAAAATACGGCAGGCAGTGGTAACTACGCCACAGTAGCCGCCGGCTCCAGCGCTGGCCGGGCCGAGATGTCAGAGAGACGAACCGAGACCAGGTGGGAGGATCCGCTCTCATCCAAATGGATGCCGTAGAGTTCGGAGCAGCAGGCCATCGTCGAGTGGTTATGAGTGATGACTAGAAACTGTCGCTCCTGGCCCAACTCCTGCAGCATCTGCCCGAAGCGAGCCACGTTAGCGTCGTCAAGCGCCGCATCAACCTCATCCAAAATGGTGAAGGGGGCTGGATTTACCTCCTGGAGGGCGAGTACCAGAGCCAGCGCGGTGAGCGCTCGCTCTCCCGAAGAGAGGAGTGACAACCGCTGCATCCGCTTGCGTGGCGGCTGCACCAGGATTTCCACTCCGGCCTGTGCGGCCGCAGATTCAGTCCCACCGGCAGTCGCCTCCAAGCGACACTTGCCGCCCCCGGTTAGCCGTTCATAACACTGCTGGAAGTTAACCTTTACCGCCTCGAAGACACCTTTGTAGCGATCTTCCTCCTCCTCTTGAAGACGGATGATCAGCTGCTCCAGATCGGCTCGGGCCCCGGCAATATCCTCCAGCTGGCTAATCAAGGTGGTATAGCGCAGCTCCAACTCAGTGCACTCGACCTCAGCCAACGGATTGGTTGGACCAATCTCCCTCAACCGGCTCTCCAGCTGGCGCATCTCCCGCTCCCGCGCTTTCCCCCCAGGAATATCCTCTGGAGCCTTCCCCTCCGGCATCGCTGCGCGCAGCTCCTCCATACGCGTCGCGGTAAGCTCCAACTCGCGCTGGGAGAAGCCCAGGTTCTCCCGCAAGGTAGAGGCTTTCAACCGCTCCGATCCCCGCGCCTGATCAGCAGTGACCAGATTTCGTGCCGCGGCATCCAAC
>JBOHUW010000072.1:0-6990 GCA_050734895.1 Candidatus Dormibacteraceae bacterium
ACCGTACTCTGCCGCCACTCCCGCTCGAATGTCAGCCGCGCCGCCACCACCGCGGCATCCACCTCGGCGACGCCACAGCTGGCAACCAGCGCCAGAGATTCTCCAGTTGAGGGGTTGAGCACCTCAAACGATTCGGGGGCTGCAATCGGCTGACCATTGATCAGGGCCGGGGTCTGTTGAATGGCGTGCATTGCTTTCTCCTATTTTTATAGCTGTGCCACAACCATAATTGCTCCAGGTTCCCCATTATTCTGAAGCATAGAGAGGCGCGGGGATTCTCTCGTTTGGCAGGGCGGGGCGAGCAATGGCCCAATATAGAGGATGATTAGAGAAGCTTGGCTGAGGATCTAATACCGATCGCACCCGATCTGACCGGGGCCAGCATTGGCAAATTCCGGCTGCTGGAGAGAATCGGCCGGGGTCGTTCCTCCACCGTCTATCGGGGCATTCCCGACGATGGGTCAGAGCTGGAAGTAGCACTCAAAGTGCTGGATTTTGGACCTAGCGCTCAGCCCGGATTTTTGGATCGCTTTCAGGCTGATCTGGCGCGGTTGGGCAACACCCATCACCCCCACCTCCTAACAGTTTATGAGCACGGCGTTTTTCACGACCTGGCCTACGTTGTTTACGGCTTGGCTCCCGGTGGCTCACTGGCCGACCTGCTGAAGCTGGGCCCGCTCAACCTGGAAACCGCCCTGCCGGTGATCATCGCCCTCGCCGAGGTGCTGCAGTGGGCCCACGAATACGGACTGGTACACCGCGACATAAAACCCGGCAATGTGCTCTTCGATACCGACGGCACCCCGCTTCTAACCGGCTTTGGCCTCGCTCCAACCTACTTCGGCTTTGCCGTCGGTACACCGGGCTACATGTCTCCCGAGCAGGCCCAGGGGGGAGCGGGTGATCAACGAAGCGATGTCTACGGATTAGCGGCAGTAGTTTTCGAGATGCTCTCGGGCACCGCCCTGCATCAGGAGGAGAGTGACGCCGAACTGCTGCGGGTGACCACCCTGGGACCGCCGGCCGCGATCACCGACCGCTCTCCGGAGCTGCCTCATCGCCTCAATAACATCCTCTGGCAAGCCCTCTCCAACGACCCTGACCAACGCCCTAACACTCCGCTGGAATTCCTAAGCGCGCTGGAACAGGTGCTGGGGCGGCCAGGCGAAGGTCCTCCTTTTAGTGGCCAGGAAGTTGACTCCGAGAAACTCAGCGAAGCCGCCATAGAGGCTGAATTCGAGCGCCGAAGAGAACACACCATCAGGTTGATGGAGAGCTCGCTGTGTGCCGCGGTAGCGATTGATGAGACCGGCTACGTAGTGAGCTGGAATCGAACCGCGGAGATCACCTTCGGCTGGACGCGGGAAGAGATTATGGGCCGCACCCTCTCCAGCACCCTGATTCCATCCCGTTATCGAGAGGGTCATGAGCGGGGCTTCCGACGCTACCTGGACGGCGGCAGGGGGCAGATGATGGGTCAGGTGGTCGAGCTCTCGGCGATCGATCGCCTGGGCCGCGAATTCCCGATCGAGCTCTCCCTCGCTCCGGCGATTCGTTCCGGAAAGCGGATGGTGGTTTTCGGCTTCATTCGGGATATCAGCTCGGAAAAGCGAGCCGAACGGCTGCATAAAGCGGAGAACGAGGCGCTCCAGGCCCTAGAAGCGGGAGAGGCGCTGGGGTCGGTGGTTCCCCGCATGTTGGAAGCCATAGCCACCGGCCTGGGCTGTCGAGTGGGGGCTCTCTGGCAGCCTCAGGGCCCAGAGGTGCTGCGCTGCGTGGCTCTCTGGTACGCCCCCGAAGTCGACTGCTCAGAGTTTCTGGCCGCGACCAGAACCGCCCGCTTGGGACGCGGTCAAGGGTTGCCGGGAAGAGCCTTCGCCACCGGCGAACCAGTCTGGGCGAGCAATCTACTCCACGAAGGGGAAGAGCCACGGGCGCTGGCCGCTCTTCGCGGCGGTCTGCGCAGTGCAGTGGCAATTCCAATTACCGCTCGAGGGGGAGACTCCTCCTGGGCTCTGGAGTTTTTCTCCTCCGATCTGCAACGCTCAGACGAGGAGCTACTCCTCCGCCTCGCCGAGCTGGGACGTCAACTCGGCCGCCGAGTGGTGGGCTGAGCAGATCTGCTTACAGGATGAAGGCCGAGGGACAGATGTTGGCCAGGATGCACTCCGAGCAGAGTGGTCGGCGAGCTAGGCAAACTCGACGGCCATGCTGAATCAGCCGTAGGGAGAGCCCGGTCCACTCTGAGGAAGGCACCAGGCGACAGAGGATCTGCTCAATCTTCTCGGGATCTTCAACTGCTACCAACCGCAGCCGGTTGGAGAGCCGCTTGACATGGGTATCCACCGGCAGGCCGGGAATGCCAAAGGCCACTCCCAGAACCACATTGGCGGTCTTCCGGCCCACCCCAGGTAGAGTCACCAACTCCTCCATTTGGGGCGGCACCTCACCCCCATAGCGCTCGCTGAGGTGCTGAGCACAGCCCATAATCGAGCGGGCCTTAGCATGATAGAAACCGGTCGGTTTGATGATCGCCTCTACCGCTGTGGGGTCGGCCACCGCTAGATCAGCCGGAGTGGGATAGCGAGCGAAGAGCTGCCGGCTGATCGAATTGACCGCCCGGTCGGTGGTCTGGGCGGAGAGGATCGTGGCGATTAGCAGCTGGTAGGGATTCTCATGTTCCAGAGCACAGGCCGCCGGATAAACTTCCGCCAACCGCCGAGTCACCTCCTCGGCCCGAGCTTTGGCCCCACGAGGTGTCCGGATAGGATTAGCCGCCAAGTAGTCGTTTGGCTATTGCCGCCACCTTCCCGGGCTCGGCTCGACCATCGACACTCACCGTAGCTAGCTTCATCACCTTGCCCAAGTCGCGCGGCGTACTCGCCTGCACCTCATCGATGGCGATCCGCACCAGCCGCTCCAGCTCGGCCTGGCCCAACTCGGCCGGAAGGTAGCGCCGCAGAACCTCTGCCTCCGCCCGCTCGGCCGCCTCCTCTACAGTACGACCGCCGGAGTTAAAAGCCTGAGCCGCCTCCTCTCGTCGCTTAACCTCACGCCGGATCACCCGGAGCTCCAGCTGACCATCCAGCCCATTAATCCCCGGCTCTTTGCCCGCTCGCACTAACTCACTCTTGAGTAGGCCCAAGGTTCGAAGCCGCAGCTGATCACGTTGTCGCCGCGCCTCGTGCAGCTCACTCTCTACCTGCTCCAAAATTGCCATCATTGACTATTCTGCCAGGTTGGCTAAGCCACCACCGGCTGGCCATATACCTCGATCAGCTGATAGGCGGTGGTGCGCTGAGCGGGAATTCGCCCGATCGCCCCAATCGTCTCCCACATCATCTCCGGAGTCACCTCCTGCCCATGCGAGGCACCGGCTGAGCGGGAGATCGATTCGTTCATCAAAGTTCCGCCCAAATCGTTCACTCCGGCCTGGAGAAGCTTCTGGCAGCCGGTCAACCCACACTTCACCCAGCTCACCTGGATATTATCGATCAGGCCGCGTAAGGCAAGCCGGGAGACGGCATGCATCTTGACCACCTCATCCCACGTCGGTCCCCGTCGAGACCTCCCCTTGCGGTACATCGGGGCCTCCATATGAACGAAGGGGAGGGGGACAAACTCGGTGAAGCCACCGGTCTCGCGCTGAATCTGGCGCAACACCTCTAAGTGACGGGCCCAATTCTCCGGCCCCTCGATCGAGCCGAACATAATTGTGCTGGTAGTGAAGAGTCCTTGCCGATGCGCCTCTTTAACCACCTCCACCCACTCCTCGGTGGAGAGCTTATCCGGGCAGAGGTGGCGGCGGACGCGGTCGTCCAGAATCTCTGCTGCCGTCCCTGGGAGACTGCCTAACCCAGCCTCCCGGAGCAGCCGCAGCTGCTCGGCGAGCGAGCGACTCGCCGTCTGTGCCCCCTGATAAACCTCGAGCGGGGAGTAGGCGTGGATGTGCAGTGAGGGTAGCGCAGCCTTGATATCACGCAGTAGCTCCAGGTAGTAATCACCGGTGAAGGTGGGGTGAATACCGCCCTGCATACAAACCTCGGTCGCACCCCGGGAGACCGCCTCGCGGCAGCGATTGACCACCTCCTGATTGCTCAGCAGCTCTGGCTTACCACGGAGGTTCTCGGCCAATTTACCCTTGCTGAAGGCACAGAACTGGCATTTGAAGTAGCAGATGTTGGTGTAGTTGATGTTCCGGGTGATAACGTAGGTGACCACCTCACCCCGATCCTCCCGACGCACCTGATCGGCCAGCGTCGCTATCGCCCGCACCTCCTCGCCACGGGCCGTGAAAAGGGTCTCGACCTCGGCTTCGCTCAGCTCCTCGCCGATCTCCACACGACGCAGTGCCGCCCCCACGGCCGGCCGAATCGGACTTGGCGTGTAAGTCTGCGGCGGAGTCAGCTGATCGGCCGGCCACCACTTACCGCTCCGCGCCAACCCCTCGCCGTCGGCCGCCCGCAAGACCTGCCGAAGTACCGCCGGATCGAACCACTTACTGGCGGTATCGAAGTCGCGCAAGTATTCCGGGTAAACGCAGAGCCGGGCCACCAGCTGCGCTCCCGCCTGGCGAGTGACGACTTCCAGCAGCTTGACCTCGGGCCACGGCGCCTCCGGATTGACAAAGTCAACGGTTACCGGCGAGACCCCTCCCCAATCGTTGATCCCGGCCTCGATCAGCCGAGGCAAATCCTGGCTCGAGCCAGGCACCAGGTTGGGCGGGGCCTGAATATTCACCTCCGGCTGACAGGCCAGGCGGGTGACCGCGATTGCCCGCAGCAGATCGATCAGGGTCGGCTCCATCGCTCCGGCCATCAGGGTGCCCGGCTTGGCTCGGAAGTTCTGGACGATCAGCTCCTGAATGTGAGGCGCATCGGAGAGGTGGGCCAGCTCGGCGATAGTCTCGGCTCGCTCCAATTCAGTTTCTCCAATCCCGATCAGCATCCCGGTGGTGAAGGGCACGGCCAGCTCACCGGCCAGGCGGAGAGTCGCCAACCGCGCCGGGGTGCGCTTATCCGGACTTGCCCAGTGGGCCTCGCCGCGGCCGAGCAGGCGAGGCGAAAGCTGCTCCAACATCAGCCCCTGACTGGCGCTGACCTGACGTAGCTGAATCATCTCCTCCCGATTGACCACCCCGGGATTGGCGTGAGGCAAAAGCCCGGTCTCCTCCATCACTTCGGCAGCGACCTTCACCAAATACTCAACCGTAGTCGAACAACCCAACTCGGCCAGCTCTTCCCGGGCCACCTTATAACGACGCTCCGGCTTATCGCCCAGGGTAAAGAGAAGCTCTTGACAGCCGGCCGCCGCCGCCCGCCGAGCTACTTCAAGAACTTCCTCACGACGCATGTAGGCCGGCTCCCCTGGCCGCGGAGGGTGGGCGAAGGTGCAGTAGCCACAGTTGTCGCGACAGAGTTGGGTCAACGGCACAAAGGCCTTCGGTGAGTAGCTGACCCGATCGCCATGGCCCTGGCGGCGCCTCTGATCGGCCGCCGCCAGGAGAGGGGCCAGCGGCTGCTCTGCGGAGAGGAGGTGGGCCAGCGCGACCGGCTCTCGAGTCTCGGCCAGCCGGGCTAACTCATTGATCCCATTCATCGCTTTCTTATCTCCCTACACTCAGCTGAAACTGCTCCAGAATTGCCTCCGCCAACCGTTGAGCGCCACTTTCATCCCTCATCACCGTATCTAGCCGTAGTGGGCGGCAGCCCGCCTCATTCACCGCATCGGCTCTTGCCCAATCCACCTGATCAAGAACAAACCACTCGGCCAACCCCTTATATTCCCGGGCTACCTGCTCCGGGGTGGCCTCACCGCAGAGTGAGCGCAGCATCTCCACCGTCGGACCCTTGAGCGCGATTCCCCCAACCAGGGGGCTGATTGCCACCGTCCGAGCCGGATCAAGTGTCGAGCGGAGAAGAGTAGTGATCGGAGCAATGCTGATCAGCGGGTTGGATGGCCCAATGATCACTAAATCGGCCTCTTTGACCGCGGCCAGCGCCTCCGGGCTAGGCTTGGCTTTCTTCAGCCCGGCAAAGACGATTCCCTTCAATGCCGGACCCATCCGCTCTCGAACGAAATATTCCTGAAAGCCCAGGCGCCCAGCGGCGGTCTCGAAATAAGTGGCCACCACATCGTCGGTTACCGGTAGTACCCGGGCCGTGATCTTCAGCCGATCGACCAGCTCGGCAATCGCCTCGGTCAGCCGCGCCCCGGCATGCAACCGTTCGGTGCGCAGGACATGGAAGGCGAGATCGCGATCGCCAAGGCGGAACCACGTCTCTTCCCCTAAGCGCCCCATCTGGTCGAGCAGGGTGAAGCTCTCTTCGGCCAGGCCATACCCCTTCTGCTCATCAAAGATGCCACCCAGCCGGAAGAGAACGGCATCGGTATCCGGACAGATCTTCAACCCCCACATTTCGATATCGTCAGCGATGTTGGTGATCACCGAGAGGTGGCCGGGGGGGAGGACGGCCTGAAAGCCAACGGCAAGGCGAGCACCTCCAGTGCCACCAGCCAGAAGGGTTATTTTGGGAGCCACCGTTTAATGATGACAATCTGTCTCATCTAGGTGTGGTTAAGTCATAATTATTCAATCAATCTGGAAAGGAGGTTTTCAGATATGCCAAGAGTGGAGGACGGACGACTGGGGGTGAGGCCAGTTGATCCGGAGGTAATTCTGGTTGAAAAGGATGGGCGGTTGGTAACAACCACTATCGAATTCCTACCTGACATGCCTCATGAAGAGCTCCTACAAACGAACTCCGAGGACCACCAGTGGCCCAGGAGCTGACTGGAGATACTAGCCCAGATTTTTCATTAAATAGCGGCATTGTCCGGAATAGGTCTGAAAGCGGAGAAAAAGGGGGGTTGTGATTATGGCGAGGACGAAAATCAACATTGAGAGGAGAGTTTAAAAGGCGTAAAGCATCAGCCTTTGGGGCCAAGCGGCTGAGCCAGGGAAGAATTGAGGGGCAGGATTAGCCTGGT
>JBOHUW010000073.1:0-6971 GCA_050734895.1 Candidatus Dormibacteraceae bacterium
CCCTCAACCAATCCTCACGACACTCGCACCTTCTCGGTCAGCAACAACGTAGAGGCCGAGATGAGCTACTACTATCTGAATAAAAAGGTCGACCAGGCGGGTAGCGGGAATACGATGTATGAAATTTGGTACGCAACCAACACCGCTCCCAAAGGGCCGTTCCATACCCAACTCGCCTGGATAGCCGTCCCTCCAGGGCAGGCCATAGAAGGCGAAGCTGATAGGGGGGCCAAAGTTATATCAGTATCCGGCTCGGATAAAGCATCAACCGCCCGGATTTTCGGACGACCAACTTCGGCCAATCCCTCGGCCTACGAAACGCCACTACCTCAGGGCACCGACTCCTATCAACTCGGTGACGCACCCAATGGGGCCACATTCGTCTCCGCCTACTCCATCCCCGAAGATGTAGGAGGCAAACTTTGGTACGAGATCAACTACAACCATCGTCAGGCATGGGTTCCGGCGGAGGAAGTAACGGTGAAAGAGGTATGTTCAGGTTAACCCGAGCAAATCGAAGAACTCCGCCTCCTCTAAAACGTTCAGTTTCAGCTCTCGTGCTTTCTCCAGCTTGGTCCCGGCGCCTGGACCGGCCACCACATAATCGGTTCGAGCGCTGATATTGCTGCTAGCTCGACCACCTAACTTACGGACCAGCTCCTCGGCCTCTTGGCGGCTCATCCTTTCCATGCTGCCGGTGAAGACCACCGTTTTACCGCTTAGCTCCGAATTAGCCGCTCGCTCCTCGGCCTGAGGCTTTACTCCCACCTTAATCAACCGATCGATCAGCTCTCCGCCCTGACTGGCGAAGAAGGTGGAAATTCCCTCGGCCATATTGGCCCCCACCCCCTCCACCTCCACCAGTTGGTCCTCCTCAGCCTGGCGGATAGCGGCCAGGTCACCGAAATGAGCGGCCAGTAAATCAGCCGTCGCCGAACCGATTTGGGGAATTCCTAAGGCGTAGAGAAAACGGCTGAGCGGCGGATTACGACTGCCCTCGATCTGCTGGATTAGCTTTTGGGCCGACTTCTCGGCCAACCGATCTAGCCCCTCCAGCTGTTCCTGGGTCAAACGATAGAGGTCGGCCGGGTCGTTGACCAGCTTTCGCTCCAGCAGCTGAGCCAGAACCGCCGGCCCTAGCCCGGCGATATCCAGCGCCGGACGGGAGGCGAAGTGACGTAATCGCTCCAGCCGCTGTGCCGGACAAAAGGGGTTGATACAGCGGTGAGCGATGTAAGGCTCCTCGCGTAATACCGGGCGACCACAAACCGGGCAGCACTCGGGCATCTTCCACCCCGGATGCGGATCCAACACCCTTACCACCTCGGGGATGACGTCCCCGGCGCGCTGAACTATCGCTTTAGCTCCTGGATACGCCCCCTTCTGGTTGACCACCTGTTCGTTGTGCAAGACTGCGTTTCGCACGGTAACCCCGCCGACAATCACCGGTTGGAGTTGAGCCACCGGAGTCAGCACCCCGGTTCGCCCGACCGAGCAGATGATGTCTTCAATCACCGTCTCGGCCAGCTGGGGAGCGTACTTGAAAGCCACCGCCCAACGAGGCGAGCGGGCAACAAATCCCAATTCCAGCTGATCTTGGTGACGATCAACCTTGATCACCACCCCATCGATCTCATGATCAAGCTGTTCCCGCTGCTCCTGCCATCGTCGGTGATAGGCTATTACCTCCTCCAGGGAAGAGAATCGGCTGCGGTTAGGATTAATTCGAAAACCCATATTAGCCAGCCCTTCCAGCACCTCCCACTGGCTCTCGGTCGATCCTGCCGGATCGAGAGCATACATGTAAGTTTGAAGATTTCGGCTCGCAGTAATTCGGCTATCTAGCTGGCGAACACTCCCTGCCGCCGCATTACGGGGGTTCATGAAGGGACCGCGGGTACTTTCGGTCATCTCCTGATTGAGGTGGTCAAAGGCCCTCAGCGGCATGTATACCTCCCCCCGCACCTCGAACTCGTTCGGCAGGCCGGGCAGCGGCGAGATGATCAGCGGTACACTGCGGATGGTCCGCACGTTGGCGGTTACCTCTTCGCCAACCTGGCCGTCGCCTCGCGTTGCTGCCTGCACCAGCCGGGCCTTTCCGTCATCGCTGCGGCGGTAGGTAAGACTGATCGCCAGACCATCTATCTTCAGCTCGCCAATGTAGATTACCTCCTCTCCCACCACCGCCCGGACTCGCTTGTCCCAGGCCCGGATCTCCGCTTCGTCGAAGGCGTTCTGTAAGCTCAGCATCGGATTGCGGTGGCGCACCTTCCGGAACTGAGAGCTAGCTACCCCGCCGACCCGTTGAGTCGGGGAATCTTCGGTTATCAGCTCCGGGTTGCTCTCCTCCAGCCGGCGCAGCTCGGCATAGAGGGCGTCATAGGCAGCATCGCTGATCTCCGGATCATCCAGCGCGTAGTAGCGGTAGTCGTGATGGCGAATGCTCTCCCGCAGCTCCTGGGCTCTTTGAGATTTATCCGAGTGCGACATGGCTAACCCGCATTCTCCCTGCCTCTACAGCTTGGTTAGCTGGGCCAGCTGAGCGCTCAGAATCTTCACTCCCACCTGGTCGAACTCGACCACCAACTCCTCATCCAGCGTGGTCAGCGTGCTCTTGAGCACTTGGCCGGGGCCGAAGCTGTCGTGTCGGACTCGCTCCCCGGCGCTGAAGCGTTGCACCGGTGGCGGAGCCGGGCGCTCCACCCGCTGTAAACCGGGGCGACGGCTCGTTAAGATACTGCCTCCCCCACCGGCTCGGGGCGGGGCGACCGGGGCTCCGCCCCGGGCCGGCGAGGAGAGCAGATTGGCCGGTAGGTCGCCAAGAAAGCGGCTGGGGCGGCTGGCTTGGGCCTGACCGTAAAGGTGACGGCGGAAAACGCAGCTTAGGTAGAGTCGGTCCTGGGCTCGGGTCATCCCGACATAGCAGAGGCGGCGCTCCTCGGCCAGCTGAATCGGATCATCGCCGGAGCTGGATCCCACCTCCCCCACTGCCCGCCGATGTGGCAGCACTCCCTCCTCCAGGCCGGAGAGGAAGACGGCTGGAAATTCCAGTCCTTTGACCGCATGGAGGGTGATCAGGGTAACCCCCTCACCGCTCTCCTTGTAGCCGTCGACATCGGAGACCAGCGCCACATCGTTAAGAAACAGCTGCAGTGCCTCGGTTGGCGATCCCTGATCATCGAACTCCGCGGCCAACCCCTGCACCTCTTTCAGGTTTTGCACACGGGCATCGCCCTGCGGGGTTCCGTCGCCGTAATGAGCATCCAACCCCACCGTTTCAATCAACTGAGCCACCAACTCACTGGGTGGCAACACGCCTATGGTGGCGCGCACCGATTCCAGCTGCTCGTAAAAGCGACGTACCGCGGCCACCGCTGGGCTGGGCAAACCCTTGACCGCGGCCCCGTCGGCCAAAACATCATTAAGTCCCAGTTCCCGCTCGGCCGAGGAGTGGAGCAGCGCCGTCACGCTCACCTCGCCGAGCTTGCGGCGGGGGACGTTGACCACTCGAGTGAAGCTGACCGCATCGTCGGGATTCATCAACAACCGGAGGTAAGCAACCAGATCCTTAACCTCGGCTCGCTCCCAGAAGCGAACCCCACCGACCAGGCGATAGGGGATCTGGCGGCGGGCAAAGACATCCTCAAAGGCTCTCGATTGGGCGTTAGTACGGTAGAGAACAGCGGCGTCCTTATACTTGCTTCCCTCGGCCTTGACCAGCCGCTGGATCTCATCGGCGACAAACTCCGCCTCCTCTACCTCGTTGTAGAGTTGGACCGCCTGGATCAGCTCCCCACCCGAGCGATCGGTCCACAACCGCTTCTCTGCCCGCTCTGGATTTTTTCGAATCACCTGATAAGCGGCGTCCAAAATGGGTTGGGTTGAGCGATAGTTCTGCTCCAGACGGATGACTTTGGCCTCGGGATAATCCTGCTCGAAATTAAGGATGTTGCGAACATCTGCCCCGCGCCAGGCATAAATGCTTTGGTCGTCATCACCCACTACTGCCAGCTGGCGGTGATTTTTGGCTAAAAGATTGACCAGCATGTACTGGGCCCGATTGGTGTCCTGATACTCATCCACCAAGACATAGCGGAAACGCTCCTGCCACCGTTGGCGAGCCTCCTCATCATCCCTTAACAAGGCCACTGCTCGGCTGAGGAGGTCGTCGAAATCAAGCCCTTGACAACGCTCCAACAGCCGCTGATAGGCGGAAAAACAGCGACGGACAACCTCATCACGGTAGCCGTGGTTGGGGTAGGTTTCTGGAGTGAGTAGTTCGTTTTTCGCTTTAGAGATCAACGAGGCGAGCAGCGCCGGGGGGTTGCGCTTGGGATCCAACTCCAGCTCGGTCAGCACCCGCTTCAACGCCGCCCGTCGGTCATCCTCGTCAAAGATGGTGAAGTTGGCCGAGATGCCGATCTGCTCTGCGTCCCGGCGCAGCATCCGTACGCATACTGAATGGAAGGTGCCAACCCACATCCCATCGGTGTGCTCGACTAGCTCACCCACCCGCTCACGCAGCTGACGCGCCGCTTTATTAGTGAAGGTAACGGCGAGGATCTGGCTCGGCCAGGCCTTTCGTTGGGCGATCAGGTTGGCGACTCGCGCGGTCAGCACCCGGGTTTTTCCGCTGCCCGCTCCGGCAAAGACTAGGAGCGGACCATCCAAGTGGTTGACGGCCTCGGCCTGGGCCGGGTTGAGGGCCGCCAGCACCTCATCTAAAGCGGAGGGAGCGATACTGATGGCCACTAGATTAGTTTAAGTTACTATGACTTTCGTGAAGGGCTTGTTGGTCACCTTACTCATTTTGGTGATTCTGGTGGTATCGATCGATCGAATCGCCAACTGGCGGGCGGAGCGGGTGCTCTCAGATCGGTTGGCCTCCAACTATCAGCTCGGCCCACCGCCCGAGGTGCAAATTAAGGGCACTTCCTTCCTCCTACAGTGGGCCAGCGGGTCCTACTCCGAAGTGGATGTCACCGAGCCCCAGGTGGTCAGCCAGGGGGTAGAGGTGACCAATGCTTCCGCCCAGCTGCATCAGGTATCTTTTTCTCCCTTTGCTCTCTCGATCAATGATCTCCGAGCGGCTCGGGCGGAATCGTTGGAAGCCAGCGGCATTCTGCCTTATGCTGAATTGCCGGTTCCCCAGGGATTACAGTTGGAGCCGGAAGGCAGCCAACTTCGGCTCCACGGCACGGCTAATTCGGCTGGCGGCCAAATTACCATTAGTGTTTTAATCCGGCCGGTGATCGATCAAGGTCGATTATTACTGAAGGTTGATCAGGTAGATGCCCCGAATCCATTCCTCAAGCCAATAATTTCATCGATGGTGGAGAAGTCTTTTCAAGGGATAAGTCAACCTCCACTTCCCCTTGGTTTGGCTCTGAGTGGAGCTCAGGTGGGGCCGGTCGGGCTGACCCTTTCAGCCAACTCCAATCAGGTGTCGTTGGGCGGAAGTTGATATGCGCAAGTAGCGTATGCTAATCTCAAGATTAGCTTATGCTAACCAGCGCCCCTAGACCCATCGGCTGGAGTAGACAGCAGCTTGGCAATATTTTGCTTTGGGCGGCTGGTGCAGTCGTGGCGGGAACGTTGTTGTGGATTGCCTTCTACTACGGGGGCAAGGTGCCTGATCCGACCACCGACCATCTGAGCCGGGGAGCGGCCATGCTGGATAGCGGCATTCTGGTCTTCCGCGAGGGGTTGGAGGTAATCTTGGTCTTGGCCGCAGTAACTGCCAGCATGGTGGGCAAGGTCCCTTACCGCGGTCCGGTAGCTGCTGGTAGTGGGCTTGCTCTGCTGGCCACGGTCGCCACCTGGTTTGGCGTGGTGGCTCTAATCGGGGTGGTCAACGCTCCCGAACTTGACATCCAAGCGGTGACCGGAATGTTGGCAGTGGCGGTTCTGCTGGTGGTCATGAACTGGTTCTTGCACAAGATCTACTGGACCGGCTGGATCTCTCACCACCGGCGTCGCCAGCAGAAGTTGACTCAGGATCTGAGCGGGCGGCCTTCACGAATGACGCTCGGCCTGGTTCTTTTGGGCTTTACCGCGATGTATCGGGAGGGCTTTGAGGTGGTCCTATTCCTGCAAAACCTCCGTCTCCAAGCTGGTACGGCCATTGTTTTGGTGGGCGTATCAGTCGGCTTGGCACTAACTTTACTAGTCGGAATTCTCACCTTCGTGGCCCATCACCGTCTGCCCTATAAAAAGATGTTGATTTTAACCGGGGTGTTGCTGGCTGGAGTATTAGTGGTAATGGTTGGAGAGAGTGTCCAGGAGATGCAGCAGGCGGGCTGGCTGACTACTACTCCCCTGGCCCTACCGATTCCGGAGTGGATGGGGCTCTGGTTTGCAGTTTCCCCCAATATAGAAGGGCTCACCGCCCAACTGCTAGCCGCGTTAGCGGTTGGGGGCTCCTACTTGGTGTCCCAGTGGATAAAGGTGTGGCGTCCCCGTCGGCGCTCGGCGGTTGCACTGGCTAATCGAGGCATCGATCCGAGTCCCTGACCTCTCCGATGCGTAATTCAAAGGGCTTTTCAAATCGCCGAACGGGCCGTAGAATCATCGATGGTCGAGTGGTTAGCGATTTCGAAAAAGGGGTTGATTGATGGAGATGGACGATCTGGTGACCTCACGGTGGACGACGATCCAGCAGTTGGCCGATGGCCACGGCGTCGCCGAGATTCAGTGGTGGCCGTCGTCCTGGGGCATCGATCAATCGGCCGATTTTCTGGTCGAGGGGAAGGTGGGCAGCCTACGCCAGCTGCGGCAGGACCTGGAGCGAGAGCTGGGCTGCCAGGTGGGTATCTACCTGGCTCCGTTGGAAGCCGTAGAGATTCCGGATAGGGCTTAGGCCGCAACCGTGATTGACAGCAGCTGATCAATTCGGCAGACGGAGCAGTTGGCCAACTTCTAGCTCAGCGCCATTCAATTGGTTGGCTTGTTCAATCTTCTCCACCCTACCC
>JBOHUW010000074.1:0-6930 GCA_050734895.1 Candidatus Dormibacteraceae bacterium
ATTTACAACACCTCGCTTTTTAATGGTGTTGCGTCGACCCTCTTAACTCAAGGTGTCCATTCAGGGGTCCGGTGAAAGTCAGTTTGAGATGGGAAGCGGTAGCCAGGGGTTGCCGAGAAGAGCAGAATGAATGGCATCGAGTGCATTGAGGCCATGTGCGCGAGCGGACACCAGGTAGGAGCGCAGGCGAAGGTAGGCGCCAAGGGTGGCGGAGGAGTGCCAGTAGCCGGAGACAACCTGATGCCGCTTGGGTTCACGCAGCGCTTGCTCGCTGGCGTTGTTGGTCCAGGGGACTCTGAAGTCTTGAGTGAATAGCCACACTTGTTCGGCTTTGAGCTGCAGGCGTTTGGCCAGAACATATGCGGGATGGTTGCCCTTGTACCAGTAGCGATCTCGGTTGGAGTCGATTCCGAGTTGGACCGCGGCATCGTAGCGGGCGCGCAGACGGGCTAAGATGTCGGAGTCTAAGTATGCCAGCTTTTCTGCCTTGGCCTTCTCGACTATGGCGGCCACCTGGCGTAGCACCTCTATCACATCTGCCGCCCACTGCTGCTGTAGGGAATCGAGATCGATCTGAGCTCGGCAATGCCGGATCAGATGGGCGGCGCACTGCTGCACTCCAGCCAACTGAGCATCGAACTGGTACCAGCCGGCGTAATCGTCACGAACCAGATAGCCTGAATATTCCTCCAGGATGCCAAGGGTGGCCATTGCTATCGATTGACTCGATCTTGACTGCAACGCTGCATACCAGATGAGCCGTTGGTCAGGGGTGCGAACGGTGAGTACATGCGGCGCGCCAGCGATTTCGGCGCCGTCTTCGTCCGTGTCCCGCCGTAGAACATTGACCGGCGTTTCATCGGCGCATAGCACCGATTCTGCCGACAAGGCGAGCTCCATCGTCTGCTCAAATTGGGCGGACTCCAACTTGTTCGCCATCCGCTCTCCAGCCAGTGCGACAAATCCCGCCGACACCCGCACTCCGAGCAACATCTCCATCAATCTAGCCGTCCGTTCCAACGGAACGTTGCCCTCCGACCCCAACAAGATCGCTGCGGCATTTATGTTCGCTCCGTAACTCACCGCCCCAGCAATCCCAAACTCGGGCCTTGCCGTACTCGTCTTTCCGCACCCTCTGCACTTGCGACGCCGCAGCAAATACTCCACCCGCTCCAATTCCAACCGCGGTATGTCCCATACCTGCGACCAACTGCACCCTTGATCCTGGCCATCGACCAACTTCTCGCCACAACCTTCGCACTCTGGCGGCTCCAGCTCCTCGATGCGATCTGGTGTCTCAGCGCGCTTTAGCCCCGAGCCTTCATGTCCCCTCTGCCCGCCAGGATTGCGATCCTTCGAACGCTCCCTTGATGACCGATTCGCTCTCAGCGCTGCCTTCGCTGCAATGGTGTCCTTCGATGGCGGGGTAGACGAGTTGTGCGAATTAATCCCCAAGCGCCGCTTTAGCTCCGCGTTTTCTGCCTTCAGCTCGCCGAGCTCGATCTCCAGCATCTTCACCCGAGCTGCTAATTTGGATAACTCTGCTAGCATCTCCTCTGGCAACATCGCGCATATGTTCGCATATCCGCTCACCACATTTCAGATTGGCTACCCCTATCCCCTATCTCAGCCACATTTTTTCCTGCTTTCTACCCCTGAATGGACACCTGCAGGTAGGTCTCACGCAGCTGCTGACGCAGGTCTGCTAGATCCTTCAAAGTCGGGACAAACTGACCGAAAGAGTTCCACAAGCAACGATTGAATGGCGCGATAAGAGGCAGCCATGGTTCATGCTTGAACTGTTCGGCCGAGCATAGAATGCGGTCGGTCACCACAAGTGTAGGGCATTTCCAGATTCCCTGGCGAGCCAGCTGTTCTGCCAACCGCTGGATCGAAGCCATATCGAGATCAGCGACGACGGAGGACACCGTCTCTGGGTCGAACACTGGGTTCTTACCAGTTGCAACAGCCCGCTCCAGTATCGCATTGCCGCGCTTACCAAGCCGGCCACGAGCAATGTTCATCAAATGTTCGAAGGAGGTCTGCCCGTTCTTGATGGCATCCTCAAACGACAGCGAGTCCGGACAATGACCACCGAGAGAGAAATTCTGCTGCCGCCCAGCACGGCCTAGCGCCGCATGAGTCATAGGGACTAAGTCTAGTGTAACCCTTGATGTGTGTATCAACCAGCCACCTTCAATGAGGTAACGAGATGGTCCGCAGCGGCGGATTTACCAAGGCGATTGAGCCATGAGGAGTCAAACCATCCACAATCGTGCTGGCACTAATCAGCCGTGGCCCGACCCATCGACCAATCGTGCATTCGCCATATGTTCAGGATAGCCGAACATATGGCGAATTCTAGTGGTACCGGTGGCCAGGAACAACACGCTGTCACGAAAGTCAACTAAGGGAGCATGAGAATCCACCAGGCCCGGAAATAGGAACTTCCCTCGGCCATCCACATAATCTGCAATGGTGGTGTCGACGACAGTTCGCGGACCAACAGCAGTGATGCGACCATTTTCGACTACTACCGTGTGATCGGGCAGCCGCTCTGGACCGGTCATCGGAATGACCGTAACCCCAACTATCGCAACCAGCCTTGACGATCGGGCCGGAATCCTCGGCAACCTGAGCTTTCTCTCACTCATACCTCACCCTCGACTTGGCTAGCAGCTAATCAGGATCTTCAGTTAAGGCCGATCACTTCGAAAGCTCATTTTAGCCCAGAAATTTGGCGCTACTGCAGTTTCTGTAGGTCAAATTGAACAACCCGGGAGGTTGAGCTGAAGTAAAGAGCACGCCGCCCCAAATACAATTCGTGCCGTCATTAATCGGTTTGGTTTGCAGGAGGAACGGCGTGCGAAATCTAAGGATATGGGCTCGGCTGCTGGGACTCAAGGATTGTGTTGTGGAGGGGGTCGAAATGGAGGGGAAATCGGTCGTGGTCAAGGTGCACGGCGACGGACGAAGCGGATTTGGCTTCCACTCCTCAAAACCCATTATCGGCCTGGTCATGCTCAGCTTCGGCGCCCTTCAGCTCAACCTCCCGGGTCGTTCAATTTGACCCACGAGAACTGCAGTAGCGTCCTAATTTGGTGACCCCGGCGGGATTCGAACCCGCGATCTCAGCCTTGAGAGGGCTGTGTCCTAGGCCGCTAGACGACGGGGCCCGACCGAAATGACAGAATAACAGGAATGCTCCCCCTTAATCCTCTCCCCACCAACAGAATTCTGGCCGATATGGGAAGAGAGTGGCCACTTGAGGTTATGCCATGACGTCGCCGGACCCCGTGCGATAGCAGCACGGATCAAAGCTGAAACGGAAATCGATCTGCTCGATAGCAGGGCCGACGCTGCTGCGGCCGCGATGCGACGGGCCGGGCGCCAGATTGCCGGAACGTTCGGCGCAAGCTTAGCCGGCACCATGGTACTGATCTGCATCGTCCTGGCATTCGCGCATGGCAATGCCTCGATGGGTCTGCGCGCCGCGTTTGCCCTCGGCGGCGTTGCATTGGCAGCGGCCGGCACAGTGCTAACGGTTCTTCACCTATACACTGACTATTCAGAGGCAATCCTCTCCCCACCATAGGTATCAGGCTGTAGGCATGCTAAATTGATACTAGATGCTTGGGAAATCGCATTTTGGAGTCGAAGCCTGCAGGCGAGGATCAATCTTAAAGGGGACTCTGACCAGGGCAGCCAGTAATTTGGCAAGACGTGTACGGGAAAACGGGCACGTCAATGTACTGCGCCCCTGACTACCGATGGCACTGGTCACCCTGGATATCGTTCTTCTCCTGCCCAATGACCTTCGCCAACAAGCCGTGCAATGCAGTAAGGGCTTGAATTTGCAAATGTCTGCGCAGAAATCTCCCTCACACTTCTGTCTCGGCAAGCCCTTTCCCGGCAGAAATAGTGGATTTTGTGAACCTCATGTATCACTCTTCATGCTATGTGTTGATGAATCAGAAACACCTGCCGTCGTGGATACGGTGCGTCGTACTGCCGTGCAAATCACAGCACTCAATGCCGAAGGGCAAGAGTACAGATACAACCCCCACGGCGCCCCAGAGCTGTACTTCAAAAAGTCAAAAGAATGGTCAGCTCTTCAACAAGCCATCGTCACGAACGTAGAGCCGCTACGCCGTGGAAGATTGCGGGAAGTCGACCCGGCAGGCGATCGCCTTGCTGATCTCATCGCTAAGAATCCCCTCAATCCCCACGTAACGCTCGCGTGGCCCGAAAGCTCAAGTTTTCGAGTCGATTTGAGCGGGTTGCCACCAGCCAACACCTTCAATGGAACATTGACCGAAATTGCGGTGTCGGGTATGAGCCCTTTCGGTACTTGCACTAAACAGTATGATACATTTTGGCTCGAATCTACATAAACGATCGAGCATGCAGCTTGTCTCAACGGAGCAATTCGTTGGTGGCGATTACGGTGGCCAGGCTCGCAGCAAGTGCTGGGATTCCGACACGGAGGCCGACCTTGGTGTATTCCCAAGCACTTACGTGCACATCGAGCCGCGACGCGGTATTGCGCCAAAGGAGGCCGGCGAGTGAGCCGTGAAGGATGAAGATAGGGCCGAAGTTGACGCCGAACAGCAATGGCCAAAGCAGCTCGTGATACTGCCTTACAGCGGGAAGGCTGACCAAGAGTGCAGGCAAGTTGTTGATCGTGTCCGCGCCCACGATCGCGATCCCGGCCGTTTGTAGCTGTACCAACCAGGTGCTTCCGTCGATCAGACGACCAATACCGAGATGGGGAGCCGCCGCAGTTGCAACTACCGCGAGTCCTCCGGCCAGAGCCGCTGTACCCAAAGGAAAATCTTTCAGGTCGAGGTGGCGGGTCATTGCCAGCAATATCACATCTGCGATCAGAGCAATAAGCCAAGCGGGAATTCCTATCGCCCCACCAAGGGTGAATCCGAGAACCACAAAGGCGACAACCGGGGTGCCGAAACGCAGAGCGCGTGGATCAACCGGATCTTGGATCTGCTCGCTTTTGACAGATTGATGAGCTATTCGACGATAGCCGAGCCAACCAACTATAACGGCAACGAGTGAAGCTGGTCCGAGGTGAACCACAAAACCGAGTACCCCGATGCCACGCTGTTCAGCCACGATGAGGTTTGTAAGGTTCGAAATCGGAAGAGCACTTGACGCCAGACATGCAAGGAGCACCGGCTGGAGAGTCACTATAGTTGCATCCAGACCTCGGCTCCGCGCGATGCGGATGTAGAGCGGAGTGAGTAGCACGACCGACGCATCGAGATTCAAAAATGTCGTAACACAGGCGGCCAGGACCCACAGCCCCAACAGCGAATGGGGGCCTCTGCCCACAAGAGCAGCAAGGGAAGTAAAGAATCCAAGGCGGTCGAGCAACACTGCCAGCGGAACGGCCAGGAGCAAGAAGGCGAGAGGAGCCAGCAGCGGATGAAGTGAGTCGGCAGCCGCCTCAAGACCGATGCCCCCAACAGCGACCAGAAGGACCGCACTCGCTACCGGAACCGACCAATTCGGGATTCGAGCCGGTCGCCAGAACACACCCAACACTGCAGCGACCAGCAACGACACCTGGATCACCGCCATTGCCTGATCTTATTCGGCCTAGCCGGCCTGCAAATTCGGATCGTGGGAGGCAAAACTCCCTGTGAGCAGCGCCAGAAGCAACCGCATCAGGGGGCTTCCATCATCCGCAACATGGCGAGACCTCCGGTGCGGAGGAAGCGCCAACCCAAGACTGCCGCCAATCCCAAAAATCCGATGTCCAGAAAGGTCGTGTAGTTCCACCCCGGATGATTCTCAAAAACCTGCACCGGATGATGGGCGGGAGCCAGACCCAGCGCCTGGAATACCAGCCCGATCACCAACCCGGAGCTCGCCATCGCAACATAAGAAACGACCAGCAGGTAGAGGCTGGCCCGGCCCCCGTAATACTTCCGGTAGATGTTGAGAATGGGTAGAATTATTAGGTCGGCGAAGATGAATGAGATCACGCCGCCGAAGCTAATCCCACCATTCCATAGCACCGCCGCAAGAGGCACATTGCCTACCGAGCAGACGCAGCTGACCACTGAAATGAATGGGCCGATCAACGGGCCCCAAAATTCGTTAAGAGTTGGGTGATTGGTAAGGAAGAACGCCTGCCAAAAGCTAGCCGGCACCCAGGCACCCAATGCCCCTGAGATCAGAAAGCCAAGCATCAAATCCGGCCAGAGGCTGGACAGGTCCATGTAGAAATAGTGACTGATCGAAGTGAACGCCTGCATTGAGAAGAGCCGGCGGAGGAAGGGGCCCTCGGTGACCGCCATGTCCATCTCCCCGTGGCCCTCCATACGTCCCCGCAATCCCTTATCTGCCTGACGACGTGCAGCCTCGACCATTCGAGTTCGGAGCGTCCATTTGAAGATAAGCACCAAGAGGACAATCATCAGCACTCCTCCAGCCAACTCGGCAGCTAAGAATTGCCAGCCCAGCAACACCAGCAACACTAAGCCGAGCTCGAATACCAGGTTGGTCGAGGCGAATTCGAAGATGATGGCGTTGCCCAAGCTGGCGCCTTTTCTGAAAAGGGCGCGAGCAACCGAGACGGAGGCGTAAGAACAGGACGAAGAGGCGGCACCAAGACCGCAGGCCAGGGCGACCGACTTGAAGTTGTTACTCCCGAGAGCCCCGGCGACTGATTTCTTGGAGACTACCGCCTGCACGATAGCGGAGAGCAGGAAACCGAAGGCCAGCGGCCAAAGAACCTCCCAGAACATCTCAAAAGCCAACAGCAGCGCATGCCCTACGGCCCCAACCACCAACGCAATCATCCCTTCACCCGCCGTTCGATCGCCTCTGAAAGCTCGCTCACTTTGGCTGCCCCATCCCCCACCTTGACCGCATCGGCGATTGGGATTTCTCCGAGCTGGCCCTCGA